>NZ_JACJQD010000012.1:0-148676 GCF_014696485.1 Limnothrix sp. FACHB-1083
ATGTCCATTGGGCATCCTGCCGTGTTTATGGGCTTTGCTGTGACCGCACAGAGGGCATTCCATGGCGTGAACCTTCATCCATCAGTCTCTCTACTCTATCAATCCCACATTAGATTGACGTACGACCCTATCTCTTTCAATTTTGTTCGTCCCCGATCAGCCCTTCAGATTTCTCAGAGTTAATTAGTGAAAGAAGATATAGCCTGGATGAGTGAAAATTAGATCTCTTGAATTTTGATTTGAATGAGTTTCAGATCCAATAATTAGGAGGGTGATCATTGCATACCAACTAACTGCTTGATGGCATTTACCATGTAACGCGATAATCAGTTTAGATGTAATTTTTAGTTCTGGATTTAAACATCAATCCTAAACATTCACTTAAAAGATTGATTCGAGAAATTAATTACTAAATTGATAATTAATTGATTGAATTATTCATCAAATGATGGATTTGGAGATTTTTAAAATGAATGAGACAATAGTGCCAATAGGGATATTTGAAAAATCAAAATCGACATATCAAAAGTTTATAAATCAACGAATCTAGCAGTAAAAATAAGAGGCTGCGGTTTTTAATTTCACAACAACTGGCGTTTGGCAAGTACTCCAAGATACTATTCAGGTGCTTTCCGAAGGCGGGGTACAGAATCGATCGGGACGCTTCTGTTGAAACCAGGCTTGTAATTGTTGCTGACAGTCTTGGCCCAAGACACCGCCAATAACCGGCAATCGGTGATTAGAAGCGGCACTGGCGGGCAAATTAAGCACAGAACAAATGGCTCCCGCTTTGGGATCGATCGCCCCAAAAACAAGCAACCCAAGTCTAGCGTTAATAATTGCCCCCGCACACATGGGGCAAGGCTCCAGAGTGACGTAAAGAACGCAATCGTTTAGATGCCAATTTTGGCGCGATCGCCCGGCCCGTTGAAGCGCCAAAATTTCCGCATGACCCGTGGGATCGCCATCCCGTTGCTTGCGGTTTTCGGCCTGCGCGATCGCTTGGCCTTGTCCATCCACCACGATCGCCCCCACGGGCACATCCCCAGCGGCCCCGGCAGCGGCGGCCAATTGCAAGGCGTGACCCATCCAATGTTGATGTTGGGGGTGTTCCGGCTCCAGGAGCGTGCGATCGATTTGGCAGCTTTTGCGAGCAGCGTTTCCCGAGGTGATCAGTTGTGGTGTTTCCAGCCCCTGACTGATTCGCAACATCGCTCTCGCCCCGCAACTTTGCAACTCCAACAACCTGCTACCAACTGGTTTCTAGCCAATTAACGCTACCCGTGAGCCGCTTGGCTCCTAGCCGCGATTGGCAGCCTCCGCCCCCCAAGCGGCGATCGCCACGGCCAACGCATCGGCCGCATCGTCCGGCTTGGGCAAGGTGGTCAAATTCAGTTCCCGGGCCACGGCGGCTTGCACTTCGGGCTTCTTGGCGTTGCCGTAGCCGGTGAGGGCTTGCTTAATTTGGGCCGGTGTGAATTCTACCCAAGGAAGTTGCCGTTGAGCCAAAACCAGCAACACCACCCCACGGGCTTGGGCTACGGCGATCGTGTTGCCCATCCGATAAAAAAAGAGTTTTTCGATCGCCACCCGATCCGGCTCAATTTGGTCAATGACCGCGTGCAAATCGTCGTGAAGGGTCACCAACCGATCGCCAATGGGCTGGCCGGCAGGGGTGGCAATGATACCAAAGTCGATCAATTCGATCGCCACCGGGTCGATCGCCACCGGATCGCTCGATCGCCAACCCAACGAACCATCACTCCCAAAAACCGGATCCCCAACGACAGGAACGCTAATTGCCCCGAATCCTAAAATGGCTAGCCCCGGATCAAGGCCCAGAATCCGTTCCCGATCGGCCATAGCTACTCCATGAATCGATCGAGCCGCTTGCGCACCGACAGCCGCACCAACGCCCGCACCAGCAACACCACCGCCACTCCCGACCCCGCAAACACAAAGGCCGCCCAGTGAGCCAGGGGCCCCGTCACCAAAACCGCCCCGCTAATTAACAAACAGCCCGCCAAGCAGGTGTACATCAAACATTCGATCGACAGGTTCAGGCGTTTCAGGGCCCGATCAGTTTCCGTCGATCGCACCCGCAGTTCCAGCTCACCCCGTTCAATTCGTTGCTCCAGCCGCTGAATTGCCAGCACCGTTGGATTCGGCTTGCTCAGTTGCGCTTGCACCGTATCCAGGGCCAACTTAGCCAAGCCCAGCCATTTTTGGGTTTTGTTGGCTCCTGGCCCTTCCGCGAGCGATCGATTGGGATCAATGCCCGCAAACTGCTTCACAAAGGGTTTGGCCAGCGCAATCAGGTTATATTCCGGATCCAGTCGCCGCGCAATGCCATCCAGCGTTGTAATCGACTTCAAAATGTAAGTCATTTGGGCCGGCAGTCGGAACGGTTGCTGCTCAAATAAAGTGGCAATTTCCCGGCGCATTTCCGTGAATGCATTCACATCCACCGGCCGCTCTGCAAACCGTTCCAGGGTAAATTGCAGCAGTTTTCGCACCGGTCGCATATCCGAAACCGGCTCAATTAATCCCATGGAAATTAGGGATTCCAACACCGATTCACTATCTTTTTTCAGAACCGCAAACAGGGTTTGCAGCATCTGTTCTTTGGCCAGGGATTTCACTTCCACAAACATGCCAAAGTCATAGAAAATCAGCGATCCATCTTGGGTCACTGCCAGGTTTCCCGGATGGGGATCTGCCTGAAAGAAACCATCTTGCAAAAGCTGTTTTAAGTAGCAACAAACGCCCAACTGATTCAGCTTTTTGGTGTCAATGCCGCAGGACACCAGCGCTTCGCAGTCATCCACCTTAATTCCCGGCAGATATTCCATCACCAACACGCGGGAAGTGGTGTAGGGCCAATGGATTTTGGGAACTCGGACATTTTGAAATTCCTGAAAGTTTTGGCGAAAATGATCGGCGTTGTGGGCCTCGTGAACGTAGTCAATTTCTTGATAGAGAATCCGAAAAAATTCTTGATAGATGGACTCCAAATCGTATTGCTGAGTCCAGGGAAAGAGCAGCTCGCTCCAGTGAATTAAACGCCGCAGAACTTTGAAATCCAGATCAAACAGCGGCTCTAGACCCGGGCGCTGAACTTTGACCACGACCCGATCGCCCCCAGGCAGCACGGCCCGGTGAACTTGCCCCAAACTGGCCGCCGCGATCGGCTCCGGTTCAAATTCTAGAAAGAGTTCCTGAACAGATTGGCCCAGCTCTGCTTCGATCGTGGCGATCGCCAGATCCGTGCTGAAGGGCGGCACGGCATCCTGCAATCGGCTGAGGGCGGTGATATATTCCCCCGGCAACAGATCGGGGCGGGTGGACAGGGCCTGTCCCACTTTGATAAACGCGGGTCCCAAGTTCACCAGGGTCTGGGCTAGCCACTGGGCCCGGCGACTGCGTTGCTCACTGCTGTTTTGTTTGCGAACACGATCCCACCACAGGGCCGAGACAAATCGCCCGATTGCGATCGTCACGTCCTTCTGCCGTTCCCAACTGGAATATCGGGGTTTTTGCCAACGGGGGGCTAGGGGCTGGGGCTTGGCTTTAACCAGCATTCGAGCGATCGAGCAAAGTAGCAGTCTCAGTGTAGGGGATTTTGGCGAAGCCAGTCTCAGCCAACTAATTCCAGCCAATTAATTCCAGCCAATTAATCTCAGCAAGCCCTAATCCAAGCCCTAATCTCAGTTCATGCACTAACGAACTAGCTTGCGGGTCACGGCTGGAGGAATTGGATCGATCGGGGCGATCAGGATGGTCGGGGCATCAGCTCCCGATCGATCCCTAAAGTTTTGGGGCGATCGGCCGATCTTACGGTTACGACAGAGCCAGAATCAGTCCGATACCGCTCAATTAACTCAATTAACTGACGGAAGTGCCACCAAGGCCCATTTCAGACCCCAATTGGCTGCCCAAGCCGTAATGGTTGATGCAGCAGAACAGATCACCCAAGGTCAACAATGGCCAGCTTCAGTGTTCAGACCTCGGAGCTGAGGTTTTGAGAGTTCCGACTTTTGAGGTTTAAGTTTGGGATTCAAGTGCTCCGGCCTTGATCTGTCCAAGTCCAAACCCCAAAGCTCGCTGCCATCAAAGCACCAGAGCCGCCTAGAAGCATCACAGCAGGTTCACGGGATCTCACGCGCAAAACCCGCGCAAACGACCCATGAAGACTTATTCTGATTCTGGCAATTGACCGCTGGATGGGGCGATCGCACTTGGCCACCCGATCGCGGGGCACAATGCCCATCCCAACGGCCCGCATCGAGTTCGCTTTTGGATTTGGAGAAAACGCATGGAAATGACCGACACGGGGATCGTCGAAATTCACGCGCGAGAAATTTTGGATTCGCGGGGTCGTCCCACCGTCGAAGCCGAAGTCACCCTCGAATCGGGGGTAACCGGCCTGGCTCAGGTTCCCAGCGGCGCATCCACCGGCACTTTTGAAGCACACGAACTGCGGGATGACGACCTCGGCCGCTATGGTGGCAAGGGCGTGCTGAAAGCCGTTGAAAATATTGAAGAGCAAATTTCGCCGGAACTCTACGGCATGGATGCGCTTGATCAAGCCAGCATTGACCTGGCCATGATTGAGCTGGATGGCACGCCCAACAAGTCCAAAATCGGTGCGAATGCCATTCTGGCCGTGTCGCTGGCCACGGCGAAGGCCGCCGCCGCCACCGCCGGGTTGCCCCTCTATCGCTACCTGGGCGGCCCCTTGTCGAATGTGTTGCCCGTGCCCCTCATGAACGTGATTAACGGCGGGGCCCACGCGGACAACAATGTGGACATCCAAGAATTCATGATTGTGCCCCACGGGGCCAGCAGCTTTGCGGAGGCCCTGCGCTGGGGGGCGGAAGTGTTTGCAGCCCTGAGCAAGGTGCTGAAGGATAAAAACCTGCTGACGGGCGTGGGCGATGAGGGCGGCTTTGCGCCGAACTTGGGTTCCAACCAAGAGGCGCTCGATTTGCTGATTGCGGCGATCGAGAAGGCCGGCTACAAACCGGGCGAGCAAGTGGCGCTGGCGCTGGATGTGGCTTCGACGGAGTTGTACAAGGGTGGGAATTATGCCTTTGATGGGGCAACCCACAGCCCGGCGGAAACGATCGCCTATTTGGACAAGTTGGCGAGCCAGTACCCGATCGTGTCGATCGAGGACGGCCTGAGCGAAGACGATTGGGACAACTGGGCGGCGATGAATGCCAGCCTGGGCAGCCGCACCCAACTGGTGGGCGACGATCTGTTTGTGACCAATCCAACGCGCTTGCAAAAGGGGATTGAGCTGAAGGCGGCCAATGCCATTTTGATTAAGCTGAACCAAATCGGGACGCTGACGGAAACCCTGGAGGCGATCGACCTGGCCACCCGCAGCGGCCTGCGCTCGGTGATTAGCCACCGTTCCGGCGAAACGGAAGACACGACGATCGCCGATTTGGCCGTGGCCACGCGCGCCGGTCAAATCAAAACCGGTTCTCTCTGTCGGAGCGAACGGGTAGCGAAATATAACCGCCTGCTGCGAATTGAGGATCAACTGGGCGATCGGGCGGTTTATGCCGGGGCGATCGGCTTGGGCCCGAAGTTCTCGAGCTAGGCCTCTCCTGAAAGCTGGTGCAGCCTGGCCGATCGGTTCAGGCTGCGCCTACTAGCATGGCTGCCTTAATTCACTGGGTTAAATGACATGGCTGTTACCGTCACTTGATCGTTAAGCAGCAAGGGGCTTAAGCCCCTTGTTACCACGACTGGCTCCGCAACTTTGACCCAATATTTTAAGGATGTCGCGCTACTACCCTCTCAAAACCCGATCAGGCTCGGCTGGCAGCTCGCCATAGAGACAAAACGCATTTTTTCCCATCCCCTTGGCCGCAAACATGGCGGAATCGGCATATTCAATGAGCTGATCGGCCGTTTCCGCATCGTCGGGAAACAGGGCCACACCAATGCTGACCGTAATTTGGCAATCACAGCCCTCAACGCGATAGGGCTTGCTGACGGCGGCCAGGAGTTTTTCGGCCACCCTGGCCGCCACGTCCCCTTGGGGAATGGCCGGCAACAACGCCACAAATTCATCACCGCCAAATCGGGCGATCGTGTCGCTGCCTCGCAGGTTTTGGGTCAGGCGTTGGGCACATTCAATCAGCAACAGATCGCCGGCCCGATGGCCCAAGGTGTCGTTCACGGCCTTGAACCCATCCAAGTCCAGATATAAAACCGCGCTCATGAACCGATCCTGGCGGGCTTGTTGCAGCGCCACATCCAAGCGCTCATAGAAATATTTACGGTTCACCAATCCCGTGAGGCCATCGTGGCGAGCTTGGTATTGCAACACATCGTGGGCTAGCTCCAGTTGCTGGGTATAGTCCCGCAGTTCGGCGGCGGTGCGGCGTAATTCCGCTTCGGCTCGGCACTGCTCGGTAATGTCGCGCATCACCCCCACCAGGAACTGATTCCCGGCCCGATCGCGGTGGAGGGTGCGCTTGGTGCTCACCATTCGTTCTCGACCAAAGGGATCGGGCCAGGCGAATTGGGTTTCGGCGGGCCCCAACTGGTCGATCGCCCGTTGATCTTCCGCCGTGAGGGCAGCGGCCAACTCAGGAGAAAACACATCCTCTGCCCTTTTACCCAACAGATCGGTGGTGGTTAGCCCCGTGAAGTTGCAAAAGGCAGGATTCACGGCAATCCAGCGCCGATTTTGGTCTTTCACAAACAGTGGCTCGGGAATGGCGGCCAAAACTTGCTGAAAAAAGAGGGTCGATCGGGTCTGTTCCTGTTGCCGCTGAAAGGCCAGCAGCCACAGCCCCCCGGCGCTGGCCAGCGTGCCCATGGCCACCGGCACGATCGGAATCCACCACCCCCACCCCAGGCTCAGGCTGGTGAAACTGCCGATGCCTAACAGGGCCAAGGCCAGGTGAAAAGCCGCCTGGCCCATGGAGCGCGATCGCTTCACGGCGATCGCCCCGGCCGCAGTCCACAGCAAAATCCAAACCTGTTCCACCCAGTCGGGCCAAGTGCGAATGGGCGGCCGCCCCTCGATCGCGGACTCCAACAGTTGCTCGATCGCCTGGGCCTGCAATTCCACCCCAAAGATGGGTTGGGCCGAATCCCGTCCTTGGTTGCTATAGGGCGTGTAGGCGTAGTCCTTCAGGCTTTCGGTCATGGCCCCAATGACCACAATTCGCCCACTGAGTTGCGCGGGCGACACCTTCCCCTGCACCACGTCCCGCCACCAAACCACCGGCACGGTTCTGGAGGGGCCCCGCCAATCGGCCAGGATTTGGTAACCACCGGCATCAATGCCCTGGTAGCCGCCACTGTTGGGGTCGATCGGGGACAACCGCAGCCGCCCCAGTTGCAGTTGTTTGGGATCTTCGGTTTTGGTCAGGGTCACTTGGCGCTGTTTCAAATACAGTTGGGCCAACACAAAGGCAAAACTCTGATGCATTTGGCGTTGGCGCGTTTTTGGATCCGTATGCCACCAATAGAGGATGTGGCGGCGCACCAGCCGATCGGGATCGATGATGATGTTGTTAAACCCAATTTGCTGATAGCGAGCCAGGGACGCTGCGGGCAGGATTCCTTTTTTTTCCGAGTCGGGCATCAGCCGAATGCCGACGATCGGGACAGGACTGTTCTGAAAAATTTCCTCTAGGCGTTCCTGACCAGGGGGTAGGGGCAAATCTCGGTAAATATCCAGCCCGATCGCCACGGGACGAGCCGCCACGAGTGTTTCCAGCAGTTTGGCTAAGTCTCGATCGCGGGCGGGCCAAACCTTCAAAAATTGAATATCCGGTTCATCCACCCCCACAATCACCACCCGATCGCGCAGGGGCGGGGTCGATCGGGCCCGAATCAGCCAGTCATAGGCCACCAATTCCGCCTGCTGGAGCCAGCCCCAAGAGCGAGCCAACAGCAAGCCACCGGCCACCGCCGCCACCAACAAAACATCAGCGACCTGGCGCGTTTGCCAGGGCAGGCGTTGATCGCGCCATTGACCCCATTGCCACACGGTGCTTGTTTCCTCTTCGGTGGGTGCTGCCGACTGTTGAACTCCGTAACAACGGTCAGCTCTCAGTCAGAGCACTTGGGTTAAGACAATGCACTTACCCTGAAAACAAGGCACTTACCCTGAAAAAATTTCCTGCCGCTGGGTAATACCGATCAGCCGTTATTCAACCCTAGCGAGGCCGCACCCGCAACCACTGATCTAGCCAGCCAATTTGGCGACGGCGACGGCCCTGGCGCTTGAGGCGCGAAGATTCCAGGGTTTCGTAAGGATAGGGACGCGGCGCACGCTCCACCCGATCGAACGTTCGCCGCGTCACCACCGGATCGGCGGCCGGCTGCTGCCACCACACGGAAATAATTGATCCAGCAGCGCCACCAAAAATCGCCAGCACCAAAGCTGACAGCGTGCTGTAGCCCACCCCCACCAGGGCAAGCCAAAACAGCAAGAACCAAACTAAGCCTTGATACAGATAGCTCACGGGTCTGGGGATTGTCGCGATCGGGGCGGCCGTTGCCCAAATTTGCCAAGTTTGCCAAGTACTGAGCGCGAATTGGGAACCAAATTACTCAGCACCAATTTACTCAGCACCAATGACCGCAGGCAACTTGCGCAGGGCCAACAGCCGCCACCGGGAAAATCAGCTACTGCAACTTTAAATCGCTCCCCCGGGCTGTGTCTACCTCGCGCACCCAAAGGCGTTCCTCGTTGCTGAAGGCCTCGAAGGCCGCCACTTGAGCCGCCAACAGATCAGCCGTGGCATCGGCAATGTCACCGGTTCGCTGATTGAGTCGATCGCGCAGCACCTCGATCGGGGCTTGGCAATGGACAATTTCCAAATCCAATTCCCGTTCTTGGGCGGCGGCAATCACCGTTTGGCGCAAGGCTCGGCGATCGTACTTGGCATCGAGAATCACCGTTTCGCCCCGACTGGCCAGATCCAGCCCCAATTGCAGCAGGTGATCGTAGGTTTTGGCGGTCATTTCGGCACTGTAAAGGGATTGCGGCCCCTTTTGGTCCAGGGGCACAGCGCCCAAGTGTTTGCGCACCGCGTCCGATCGAATCTGAATCCCGTTGGTTTGGCGAGCCAATTGCCGAGCCACGGTTGATTTGCCCGATCCCGACAGGCCACACATCAAAATTACCTGACCCGATCGAGGTTGGGCATAGCTGGCCGCTTGGCGATAGTAGGCGGTGGCCCGATCGTGGGCGGCGGCTCGATCGGCCTCCGGAATCGCCGGGTCATTCAGCAAAAAGGAGGTGACCTTGGCCCGCACGTAGGATTGGCGGCTCAGATACAGCGGCAACAGGGCCAAACCAGCCCAATCGCCCGATCGCTCCGCATATTCATTGACAAAGGCATTGGCCAAATCAATGCGGCCCCGAGCTTCCAAGTCCATGGCCAAAAAAGCCACGTCGTAAATAGTGTCCACAAACCGGAAAGGTTCGTTGAACTCAATGCAGTCAAACAACAGCGGGCGATCGTTCAGCCAACAGATATTGCCCAGGTGCAAATCGCCATGGCCATTGCGAATGAACCCGCCGGTCACACGACTTTGGAATAGCTCCCCATTTTCCGCAAAAAAAGCTTCCGTCCAACTTTGGGTCAGGTCAAATTGCGCTTGGGTTTGGGGCCCGCCAATGTAACCCGTGGTTTGTTGAAAGTTTTCATCAAAGGAAACTTTAATTTGCGGGATTTCCCCAAAGGTATTGATGTAATCACTGGTGGGAGCGGTGCGGTGAAATTCCGCCACCACCCGGGCCAGCTCAATGATCTCTGCTTCGGTGATTTCGCCGCGATCGAACCGGGCGCTCATCAAATTTTCCTGAGGAAATTGATGCATTTTGACGGCATATTCCACCGCCCCATTGCTGGCTTCAGCTTCGCCCACTTCCGCCAATTGGTAGCGATCGCCCGTTTGAATAATGGGAACTACGCCCACATAGAGTTCCGCTGCACTGCGTTGGTTGAGCGCAATTTCTTGAGCGCAAAATTCCTTACGCCGCTCCAGGGTGGAATAGTCCAAAAAGCCAAAGTTCACCGGCTTTTTGAGTTTATAAACCCAGTCTCCCGTGATGAACACAAAGGAAACGTGGGTTTGAATCAGGGCGATCGGCTCCTGCACCGGATGGGGATAGAATTCCGGCTGAAGCATCTGTTGCACCAAGGGCGGCAGCGTCGAATCCATGCACAAAACTCCTGAGGGGGACTGGCTCAATCTCGCTGCTTGCATTCAACAGGTTCAGTGCAGCGAATGCAATGCAACAAATTTTCAATACAAGCGCTCAACAAGCTCTTAACAAGCTTTCAACAAATCCTCAATCAGCCGAATTGAACGCCCAGGACTCCCAATTCAAGATGGGTTCCAAAATACGTTCCAGATACGTTCCAGATACGTTCCAAATGCGCTCCAAATATGTTCAAAACACAAAGTAGGGCAATCGAAACTCAATTGCCCTACTCTCGCTTCATCAAGCATCCAGTTAGATTGCTAGGCGATTTAGCCCTTCGCGGCCAGGAAGCTGACGTGATAGACCATGGTTGACTTCCAGGGGTGCTTTTGCACTTCTTGCAGCACCACGGAACCCTTCCAGTTCAAATCAGCGATCGTGAGTTCAACCGGAGTTTCGCCCACCTTAACCGATCGCAGCATATAACCCAAATCCCGGGCGTTGATCGTCAGCAACACCGAGTTTGCGCCGTCGTGACCATAGAGGTTCGCCGGAATCAAACCTTCGCGACGCAGAGCACCGGGCTTGCTGCCTTCGGGACGGACTTGGGCTTCAAAAGTAAGGCTCATGGATGGTTCTCCTATTGTGGGATCGATCGCACTCAGTCAAGCAAGAATCGGCGGGCGATCGAGCTATCGTCGGCGTAGAAAGCCAAAGAATATTAACAGAAATTCAACCCCATTCCCCAGGCTTGAGCCGTTGAAAGGGAGCCTGAATCATCAGGGCATTTTCAGGCAAGGGCCCGTAGCCAGATGCCCCCCAGGGTTAACGGATTGCGACTAACCCTGATGGGGATGATTGTGGCCGCTGGTTCTTAGGGCTAACTCTGGCCGTTTTCGTACAGCAAGGCGCGTTTGGGGCCGTGAATGGGGTCTTCGATGATGATCGTTTGGTCGCGGCTGGCTCCCAAGGAAACAATCGCGATCGGCACGTCCATCAACTCCGCCAAAAACTTCAGGTAGTCCAGCGCCTGCTTGGGCAAATCTTCCAGATTGCGGCAACCGCTGGTGGAAGTTTGCCAACCGGGCAGGGTTTCGTAAATCGGCTGGCACTTGGCGAATTGGTGCGACCCGGCGGGGAAATTTTCGCAGCGTTGGCCGTCAATTTCGTAGGCCACGCAAACTTTGATTTCCGCCAGCTCATCCAACACGTCCAACTTGGTGATGGCCAAGCAATCCAGGCCGTTGATCCGGGCGGCATAGCGGCCAATGACCGCATCAAACCAACCGCAACGGCGCTTGCGGCCCGTGGTGGTGCCAAACTCGGCCCCCCGTTCGCCCAAATGTTCTCCGGTTTCGTCCAGGGCTTCCGTGGGGAAGGGGCCTTCGCCAACGCGGGTGGTGTAAGCCTTGGCCACGCCAATCACCCGATCGATGATTGTGGGGCCCACGCCTGCCCCAATGCAGGCTCCCCCAGCCACCGGATTGGAAGAGGTGACATAGGGATAAGTCCCGTGATCCAGGTCCAACAGGGTTCCCTGGGCCCCTTCAAACAGAACGTTTCGTTTTTGCTTCACCGCGTCGGCAATTTTGAGCGATGCGTCGATCACATGGGGCCGCAGTCGATCGCCATAGGCCAAATACTCTTCAATCACCGCTTCCGCGTCCAGCGGCGGCAGGTCGTAGAGCTTTTCGAGAATGACGTTCTTTTGGGCGATCGTCCAACGCAGCAAGTCTGGCAGCGCCTCGCGATCGATCAAATCCATGACCCGGATGCCGGTACGCTCGGATTTGTCGGCGTAGGTCGGGCCAATGCCGCGCCCTGTCGTCCCAATCTTGTAGTTACCGCGTTTTTCCTCCGCCGCGCGATCGATCAGCCGGTGATAGGGCATGGTCACGTGGGCCGTTTCCGCAATCAACAGGTTGTCCGTTGAAATACCCAACGCTACGAGCTGATCGAGTTCTTCAATCAGCACTTGCGGATCAATGACCGTGCCCGAGCCAATGATGCACTCGGTTTCGGGATACAAAATGCCAGACGGAATGAGGTGCAGCTTGAACACTTGGTCTTGAACAACGACCGTGTGTCCGGCATTGACCCCCCCTTGGTAGCGAACTACCACGTCGGCCGACCGACTGAGGAGATCTGTAATTTTGCCTTTGCCCTCGTCGCCCCACTGGGCCCCAATTACAACGACGTTAGCCAACGGTTTAGCGGTGTTTGAGTTTACACAAACGACGATTATCAGGATCGAGGTGTAAAGGTGTCAACCGGGCGATCGAGGCGGTGACTGGGTGAAATCGCTCGGGGGGATATAGGCTCGGGCGATCGCGCCCGATTTAATTTTCTTAAGCAACAATAAAAATATCGAAATGATCGTCGGTTCTTGGGCCCGATCGTCATTTTTCGAGGTGAGGTTGAAACGGTTGGTTTTCCGTTCCCCAATCGTCGTAGACAAGGGGCTTAAGCCCCTTGTTTCTCCCGGAATGATCACGGTGGAATCGGGGTTTTGGGCAATTTGACGACCGGCCCAGGGCCCGATCGGGACGATTTCCAGCTTCGATCGCAACTGCTCGCAAGACTCAGTACTCTCGGGGACGCTTCTATGGCATTACATGCAGAACTGCATCGGCATTTGGGTGGTTCGGTCGTGCCTCGGGTGCTGTGGCGCTATTTTGAACGGCATCGATCGGACTTAACGACCCAATTTCCAGACTATGGGGCATTTGAGGATTTCTACACCCGTCCTCGCAAAACCCTGGCGGAGTATTTGGAGCTGCACTCATTGGTGGAAAGTGTACAGACCCAGGAAATGTTGCCCTATTTCATCTATCGCCTGATTCGGGGGGCCTACATTTTCGAAAATTTGGCCTATTTGGAGCTGCGCTACACGCCCTATCTGCGCACCCCTGAGCATTTGCCAATGGGAGAGCGGATCGATCGAATGGCTGACATTGTGCAAACGGTGGGCCAGGCCAGCCAGGTGGTGGATTGCCCGATCGTCACCAGCCAAATTTTATGTATGCATGTCAAGTTGCCCTATGAGGTGAATCGGGCGATCGTGGAGTTAGCAGCTCAGTCGCGGGACTATGTTTGCGCGATCGACCTGGCGGGCGGTGACGATTTGTACGGCGATCGATTGCATGAGTGGATTGAGCTATACGAATTAGCGCGATCGCTGGGTCTCAAAACCACGGGCCATGTTTACGAAACTCCCATGGGGCAATGTCCCGACCTTTTACCGCTGTTGATGCGAATTGGCCATGGGATTCAAATTCCCTTGCAATATCCCGAACTGCTACCCGAGTTGGCCCGCCGGGGACAATGTTTGGAAGTATGTCCCACCACCTATCTCAAAACGGGAACCATGAGCGATTTACGGGAACTGAAAACCGTGTTCGATCGCTGCTTTGAGGCGGGGGTTGAGATTGCTATTTGCACCGACAATGCGGGTTTACATAATGTGCGGTTGCCCTTTGAATACGAAACCCTGCTGACCTTGGATGTGATTGATTTTGAGCAACTGGAAGCCTGCCAAGAAGCAGCATTTCGTCATGCGTTTGCTTGGCCCCACAGTGCTCGCCCGGCGGCCGTTTTGGGCAGTTTGTTCGATCGCAAAATTCCGCGCGATCGGGCGATCAGTGAACCACTGCCGGTTTAGACAAATTTTCTAGTTGTCGGATCGGGTGAAGTACCCAGTCAGTGCAGACTGCAACATCGTTGAAACGGCGGGGCCATCGATCATAATCTCGATCATGATCATGTTTCAGATCTTTGAGATCCTCCTCATTCCGGGAGGATTTTTTGTATAACCGTGCAAGAAACAATCGAACAGCCCAATTTAATGCAATAACTTGCGTTGCTGTAGAAGCAGGTTTCAAGACAATCTTATTTTTGAGGTTGTCGTAACTTTTTCGTTTTCGTTTTCGGCATACCTCGGATCAGCCCCAAAGTCTGTCATCACAAGGCATTGCCTCCAATCCATAGTCAATTGCTTGTTATGCCAATGAAAAAAGAAACCCGAATTAGCCGACTTGTTAGCTCTCTTGATGATCAAACAGCCGCTAGAAAAGCCTACTTACAACTTGCAGGAAGTGGTCTTTTCCATCTGCTCACGGGTTTGTTTCTGAGAGCCGCTTTCACCAGTCCCGACTTTTCTATGTCGCTGCTAGGTGTGGCTTATTCTATGGCGATTCCCCTAGTATTGCCAGTCATTGGAATTGTGGCGGGATTACGAATTTTAGCAATTGGCGGACTGGCGGGTGGCGTAGTCATTGTTGTTGCTTTGGTTTTCACATCTGGCGCAGGGCTAGCGGTCATTCCCTGGGCCTTGCCCATTACAGTGCCGTTAATTGCATCTGCTCTACAGTTTTTTGCCATTGATAATTTGCGATTAATGGTTGGAAAACTCAGGGCGTTATTTTGGGGTGGAATCACTGGTTCCGCTAGCACAGGCTTGGGTATCGCTTTAGGAAATCTTTTCAATTTCACGCTGTCTGGCCGTTAGCGCTACAGGCTCACTCAATCTTCAATTTGGGATTGGGGTGTGCTTGAGTGCGAATCGCTGGTTTCCGGATCAGGGGCGGCATCGGCCGCGATCGATCGCGCCATGGCCGCCCCGATCGCATCCACCAACCGCCCCACGGGAATCAGTTCCATTCCCCGAATTCGTACATCGGCCCCCTTGGGCACGATCGCCCGTTTAAATCCCAATTTTGCGGCTTCCTTGAGCCGTAATTCCAGTTGGGAAACGGGACGCACTTGGCCGCCCAAACCCACCTCGCCGATCAGCACCGTGCCCGGATCAACAATGCGATCGCGGAAACTGGCCACCAAGGCCACGGCCACACCCAAATCCGCCGCCGGTTCCTCCACGCTCAGGCCGCCGGAGGTGGACACGTAGGCATCGAGCCGAGAGAGGGGCACGCCCACCCGTTTTTCGAGCACCGCCAAAATTTGCAGCAGCCGGTTATATTCCATGCCCGTGGTGACGCGGCGCGGCGAGGAATAGCTCGTGGGGCTGACGAGGGCTTGCAGTTCCGCCACGATCGGGCGGGTTCCTTCGCAGGCCACAATGGTCGCCGTGCCCGGCACGCGCTCATCTCGGTTGCCCAAAAAGAGGGCGGAGGGGTTTGCGACTTCCAACAGCCCCCGATCGACCATTTCAAACACCCCCAATTCCTGAGTAGCGCCGAAACGATTTTTAACCGATCGCAACAGGCGAAAACTGGCAAATCGATCGCCCTCAAAATAGAGCACCGTATCCACCAAATGCTCCAGCACCTTGGGCCCAGCGATCGCCCCCTCCTTGGTCACATGGCCCACCAGCAACATGGCCACATCCTGCCGCTTGGCCAGGCGCATCAGGGCCGAAGTACATTCCCGCACCTGGGCCACGGATCCCGGCGCAGAAGCCAGCGCGGGCAGATAAATTGCCTGCACACTGTCAATGATGGCGATGGCCGGTCGCAAGCTTTCAATTTCCGCCAAAATTGGCTCTAAATCCGTTTCCGGCAGCAGGTACAGATCGGCGCGATCGTCCGGCGATTCCTCCGGGAGTTGGCCCGAGATCGGTTCCGCCGCCGGAGCCTGTACCCCCAATCGCTGGGCCCGCAGTTTCACCTGCTGTCCCGATTCTTCGGCACAAACGTAGAGTACCCGGCGCGATCGAGCCAGTTGGTTAGCCGTTTGCAACAGCAGGGTTGATTTACCAATGCCCGGATCGCCGCCAATCAGCACCAAGGAGCCGGGCACAATTCCCCCGCCCAAGACTCGATCGAGTTCTCGAAACCCCGAAGCCCAGCGAGATCGGGGGCGATCGCGAATTTCGGCCAAGGTGCGAGCCGCGATCGGGCTGGCCGGCTCTTGGGGGCGAGATCCCTTGCGCGATCGGGTCGTGGCGGCCACGGCGGCCCGGCCCGTGGTGCTGGGTTCCGCAGCCAACACCTCTTCCACCAAAGTGCCCCACTGGCCACAACTGGGACAGCGCCCGAACATTTGGGCCTCCACGCCTCCGCAGGCGCTGCAAACGTAGCGGGTTTTTACCTTCGCCATTCGATCGTCTCCCCTTTGATCCGGCCCTTCTTGATCCGGCCCTGGTTGATCCAGACCTTGACCGCCGTTTTCCACCCCAATTGGTGCTGGTTCAATTCAGTGCTCCCAGCCCTCGATTGCCGTTAATTAGCCTCTGCCCTAGGATGGCAACCCCTAGAATGGCAACCCCCAAAAGGAGAATCCACAAAAGCGCAACAAATTAAGAAATTTCTGCAATTGTTTCAATTTCGTTGCAACATTGCGACAAACACCCCGCTTGTTTTTAATAAAGGGTGCGTTCCCAATCAGTTACAATTCCCGACTCCAAAGAACTGGGGTCAAATGCGCTCCCATCGCACATCAGAGCGGGTAATTTGTCAATCCATTTTGACGAAATCAGCCCTCAACCTGCGCCGCGATCGACTGATAATCTCCAAAACGGAAGAGAAACGGCGGTTAGAATTGCCTCTTTAAATGTCCTCGGTACAATAAAGCGATAAAAGCCGAAAGATAGCGATTCAAAAACACGCAAAAGTTCACGCAGAAGTTAAAGCCATTGGAGGAGGCCTCTCCTTGGATAGTCACAAAGAAAAAATCCTGGTTGTTGACGACGAAGCCAGCATTCGCCGCATTCTAGAAACCCGCCTGTCCATGATTGGCTATGAGGTGGTCACGGCTGCCGATGGCGAAGAAGCCTTGGACGTGTTTCGGAAGGCGGGGCCGGATCTGGTGGTGTTGGATGTGATGATGCCGAAGCTGGATGGCTATGGCGTGTGCCAGGAACTCCGCAAGGAATCGGATATTCCGATCATTATGCTCACGGCGCTGGGCGATGTGGCCGATCGAATCACGGGTCTGGAATTGGGGGCCGATGATTATGTGGTGAAGCCCTTTTCGCCCAAGGAGTTGGAAGCTCGGATTCGCTCGGTGTTGCGGCGAGTGGACAAAAACCACGCCTCTGGAATTCCCAGCTCTGGCGTGATTCAGGTGGCCAACATCCGCATTGACACCAACAAGCGCCAGGTTTACAAGGGCGATGAACGAATTCGGCTGACGGGAATGGAGTTTAGCCTGTTGGAGCTGTTGGTGTCGCGATCGGGCGAACCGTTCTCACGGGCAGAAATTTTGCAGGAAGTTTGGGGCTACACACCCGAGCGCCATGTGGACACCCGCGTGGTGGATGTTCACATTTCTCGACTGCGGGCCAAGCTGGAGGAAGACCCCAGCAATCCAGAACTAATCCTGACGGCGCGGGGCACGGGTTACCTGTTCCAACGCATTCTGGACGCAAACGAGGTTTAGGGGCCCGGCAGCCCCCAGGCAGCTATGGCGCGATCGCAAACCAATCGTTGGCTGCAAAATTTGCCGATCGCGGTGGGCATGGCGATCGGGGTGGGGCTGTTTGTGAATCGGCTCTGGACTCCTCAAATCAGTGAGTGGCAGGCGAGATCGGACGTGGCCGGGACGATCGCCTGTGCTTTCTTAATTTTGACGGGGTTGCTCTGGCAGCGGGTGCAACCCAAGTTGCCGGACGCGGTGGAGCTAACGGGGCCGGAAGGGTTTGAGCTAGCGCCTGATCTCGATCGCCCGTTGCAGGTGGAACTGGCCTGGGCCTCCCACCTGTTGCTAACCAACACGGTGACCCGATCGGTGGTGGTTTACCGGGGCGATCGCACGGCTGGGCAAACGTTGCTTCGGCGCGGTGTTTTGGGCCCGCAAGCGATCGTCAAGCCGGGGCCGATTGTCCAGCGGGCGATCGATAAACAACAACCGATCTATCTCGTGGATTTGAAGGTTTATCCCGGCCGCATTGAGTTTGACTATTTACCCGAAAATACCCAGGGCGTGATTGTGCAGCCTTTGGGCGATCGGGGCGTGTTGATTTTGGGAGCCAACGCCCCCCGCAGTTACACCAACCAAGACGAGCGCTGGATTGCGGGCATTGCTGATAAGCTCGCCAACTCGATCGAAGCCGCAACTTTGTGAGGCATAGCAATGACTTGAGGCATAGCAATGACTCGCGATCAACGGTGACTCGCAACCATGGAGAAGCGCTGTACGATCGGAACCATGCCCTATTAAAGAACTAGCCCACATGGGGCAGCACGAGCGATGGAACTAATTCCTTACGGCCGGTAATACCTCATCGATCGAGAGCGGGTTATGGCATACAGCGACTTTAGTTTGGCTCAGGCGATCGACCAATTTTCCCTGGATCTCTACGATCGACCTCATCATTTTGCGCCCGTGCCGCCGATTAATCCGAGCGATCGCCTGCGGGAACTGCTGCAAGAAAATGTTCCTTTGGCCCTAGCCAGTAATACGGACAAGGCCCGATCGGAATGGATTATTGCGCCTATCTTGGTGGAGCTGCGGCGACAACTGGCAGGGCAAATTAGCCTGTTTTCTGGGATTGATTTTGATATTGATCCGAGCTGTGGATTGAACGGCCGTTGCGATTTTTTAGTGGCACGATCGCCCGAACTATTGCTCCTGAAATCACCTGTGACGATATTGGTAGAAGCCAAGCACGAAAACATCAATAGTGGTTTGGGGCAATGTGTGGCTGAAATGGTCGCAGCTTGGCGATTCAATCAGCAGGCCAATGATCCCATTTCCTCGGTTTATGGAGTGGTGACCACTGGAACCACTTGGAAGTTTTTAGGGCTACATGATCGCGACAGCAGACTAATTTTAGAAATTGATTTAGATGAGTATTACCTCAATCAGCTCGATCGAATTCTTGGAATTTTGACGTTCTGCGTGACTGGCAAAGCCCCCTAAATGGAAGCCCCTGAGAGGATATTTGGATATTTGAGAAGTACTTTGGGGTACTGACACAAGCTCATAAGAAATTCATAACCGATTCATCAATGCAGTAGCACAGCAGTCTTTGGGGGCTGGCTCATCCCATTTCTCAACCAACATTGATCAAGAATTGGAGGATTTTTGAACTCAGCCACTGAAGCTTGCTGTGCTATTGGAGATTAGGAAATTAGAAATTGCCGCGATCGATCAGCAACTTTCAACAAGTAACTTTCAACAAATTGCAATCGATCAGCGGATTTCAGGTGTTGGCCTTAGGAGGCGACACTGGCAGCGGTGCGGCGGCGGCGGCGACCCGAAGGCGTGGCGGGAGACTCAGGGGCGATCGAGTCGGTGGCAGCGGCAACGGCAGTGTTGCCCGTCGGAGCGGCCGGAGCCGGGCGATCGCGTCGCACAGAAATCGGAGCCGCGATCGGCTGTACCAACACCACCACTTGAGGCGTACCCACAAAGTCACGACGCAACAGCCGCTGGAACTCGCGCTCCAGTTCCACCTTCAGACCGCCCCAATCGATATCGTCATCGCTGCGGCGAGCCGGGTTGGTGACGAAACGCTCAAACCGGTTGCTGAGGAAGTTTTTCAAGGTCGCCCCGATCGCCCCAGTCAGCTTGGATGGGTCAATGCTGCTGACCACACCGCTCATATGCACCTGAGGATCGCAGGCCAACTGACCCGTGCTGTAGATGCTGGCGGCAACGGTCACCAGGCCTTCGTTGGCCAACTGTTGCCGTTCGCGCAGGGCCCGATCGCTCACCACGCCCGATCGAGACGCATCCACCAGTTCAATCCCCGAAGGAACCCGATCGCCAATCTTGATCGAATCCTGGGTCAGTTCCACCACATCGCCATTTTCGATGATCACCATGTTGTCCGCCGGAATGCCCAAGCTCTGGGCAATTTCCGCGTGCTTCACCAACATCCGGTGCTCACCATGCACCGGCATGAAGAACTTGGGCCGCGTCAGGCTAATCATCAGCTTGTGATCTTCCTGGGAGCCGTGACCGGAAACGTGAATGCCCTTGTCGCGCCCATAGACCACATTCGCCCCCAGCATCATCAGCCGGTCGATCGTGTTCACCACCGCGATCGTGTTGCCGGGAATCGGATTCGCCGACAGCACCACCGTATCCCCATTACGGATTTTGATTTGGCGATGTTCGCCCTTGGAAATTCGCGTCAGGGCCGACAGCGGCTCGCCCTGGGAACCAGTAGTCAAAATCACCACCTTGTGATCGGGGTAATTTTGCAGCTCATGAATCGGCACGAACAGATCATCCGGGCATTTCACATAGCCCAAATTGCGTGCATGGGCGATCGTATTCAGCATCGATCGACCCAACACCGACACCACCCGGCCTTGCTTGTGGGCAATGTCCAAAATCATGTTCACTCGATGCACCGACGATGCAAAGGTTGTCACCAACAGGCGACCCGGTGCTTTCGCAAAGGCCCGTTCCAAGTTCGGATAAACCGATTTTTCCGAAGGGGTGAAACCAGGAATTTCGGCGTTGGTTGAATCACTAATCAGGCACAAAACGCCCTTTTCACCATACTCCGCCAACCGCTGAAGATCGAAATATTCACCATCAACGGGCGTGTGATCAAACTTGAAATCACCCGTATGAATCACCACACCCAACGGCGTGTGAATCGCCACCGAAAAGCTATCGGCCATCGAGTGGGTATTGCGGATAAACTCCACCAGAAACTTGGTTCCCACCCGCACAAATTCGCGCGGGCCCACGGTGCGAATTTCCGTGCGATCGCTCACGCCGGCCTCTTCCAACTTGTCCGACAGCAGCGCCATCGCCAGCCGCGGCCCATAGATCACCGGAATATCCACTTGCTTCAGGTGAAAGGCAATGCCGCCAATGTGGTCTTCGTGACCGTGGGTGACAATCATGCCCTTAATTTTTTCGCGATTGTCCCGCAGATAAGTCATATCCGGCAGCACAATTTGAATGCCGTGCATTCCATCGGTGGGGAACGCCAGCCCCGCATCCAGCATCATGATTTCATCTTCATATTCAAAGATGCAGGTGTTCTTACCAATTTCGTGCAAGCCACCCAAGGGAATAATTTTCAGCGTTCCGGGCTTGCCGTTACTGATGAATTGGGTTGAAGGTTGAGCGGCCGAAAAGTTAGTTCTGGGGGAAGCAGTCACGAGGTTTTGACTCATAGGGATAGAGGGGGAAAAGGTGCGATCGGTTGATTGAGCAAACGATTGATCCAAGGTCGCAGCATGATCTGCTTGCAACAATTTCTTGGGAGTGGCTTGGGAGTTGGAATTTCGCTTGCGAATTACGCTAGGGGCAGAGCGCCGAACATCATCACGGGAGCTATCTTTCACGTCTTTTGCTGCCACGTTTTTACTTCCAGGGGCGATCGGGGTTGCGGAAACTTCGGG
Organism: Limnothrix sp. FACHB-1083; assembly: GCF_014696485.1. NCBI lineage: Bacteria > Bacillati > Cyanobacteriota > Cyanophyceae > Pseudanabaenales > Pseudanabaenaceae > Limnothrix > Limnothrix sp. FACHB-1083. The sequence continues at coordinate 21,460 of NZ_JACJQD010000012.1, forward strand.
ATTCACTCCACGGGCCAACTCGCTGGCCAGCTCGCCACCGTTAGCCACGGAAGATTCGGAATCTGTTTGCTGACGAATTCGCTTTCTGACTTGAGTCATTTGCCTCCAGAAATTTCACTCAAAAATTGCACTACTTGGCGTTGGAATCGGTCACCAGACTGTTAGCAACGAATTGGGGAGTACCGTCATGTCCTCTCATCGGGAAAGGAGCAAACCTGATTCGTGATGGTTAGTGATGGGCGGTACTCAGCCTGTTAAACGATTGAGCTGGTTGTCTCAATCAACCCGTCGTCCCCAGCCGAATCACGCGATCGGCGGTGGGTTGCTGCTGCGGGAAACTTGGGTCGGGATTGGGGCCCGAAGCTGGCAGAACCTTCTTGAAGGTTTTTCAAAAGTTCTTCAAGAAGACGCTTTCTGAAAAGCGGCGCAAAATCCTGCCGTACAAAATTCTGCTGGGCAAAATTCTGTGGAATGCTGTGCCGAATTTTCTAGGCTCAACACATTCACCAAACTCATGGATTGCATCAAGGAGTAACCATCTGGGAAAAAAACTTGCTTCAAGATCAGTCGGTGGATCCGTTTGATCGATCCAATTCACCACCGCCAATTAATCTAAATTCAACACAATGGTTGCTCTCAAAATTAGGATTCCAAATGGGGATTCCAAATGAGGATGATTTAGAGCGTTCAAAAGATTGTTCAAAAAATCGAACCCCTCAACAGACCTAAGAGCAATCAAATGCGGGGACTCCCATTTTTATTAAACAAGCCACTGTTGGATATTCCGGATTCATGATTAGCTTGCAGCTCCCTGCTCGCGATGAGCCGTTGAAAATTTTGCAGATTTCACAGATTGTCCAGAAAACGATGATTGAGTCATGCTGAGCGATCGGGCGTTTTTTAACATGGTTAACGGCAATGGGCTTGTTTAATGGGTTAATTGGGTTTTTTAGTTGGTTTTGAGCGAGATTTTAGTGGAGCCGCTTAGGGGATTTTTTTAATGGAGCTGTTTCATGAACCGGCTGGACTGCATTGCTTAAGCAAACGGCTGATTCAAAATTTTTAGTCAGAACTTTTAGTTAATCCGGAATCTAGTTCTTTAATTTTAAGCTGCCTTCAAGTTTTGCAGGGCTGGGCAGTGCCAATTTGCTCTCAGTCTAATCCAAGTTCTGGAATTTGGATGACTTAATTTGGATGATTTAATCCTATGCCACTCGATCGGGATAATGGTGAGTGAATGGTTTGAGCGATCGGGCAGTTTATTTTGTCCAAGAGTCCGTGACTCAACTATCAGCAATCTGAAACTAACTCAAAAATTCATCAAAGCAACCAATTTGCAATTTTTCGGATTGGTGTTGCTGATTTTGAGCAAAGTTAACAGTTGTTGATTAACACTCTACTCAGTACTTTCTACCTAGTATTTTGCTCAATCTTTGACCCAATAGCTTGTGCAGTCATCGCCCTAGGGCTGTCCTTCGCCTGTTGGCTTGGGGCGATCGGGAAAGGGTCGATCGCGCATTGGGTTCATCGCCCGCTAATTGCCCATCAGTGACCCAATAATCACTGATCGCTCGCCCGTTGGTTGTCAGCGACTGTTGCTAGTTCACTGTGGCAGCAGGTCTAACTCCGCCATTGCCTGTTTCAAGGCTTGGCGAACAGGATCCGGGCAAGGGATCAACGGCAGGCGCGGTTCCCCCACTTCCCAGCCTAACAGTTCTAGCGCTGCTTTGACAGGAATTGGATTCGTGGTCAAGAACAAGGCTTTAAACAAGGGTAACAAAGCCAAATGTTCTGTCAATGCGTCGTTGACCTGACCCGCTTCAAAGGCGCGAATCATGCTTTGAATTCGATCGCCCACGAGATGGCTGGCCACGCTGACCACCCCCGAAGCCCCCACCGCCAACATCGGCAAGGTCAGGGAATCGTCTCCAGAATAGATCTTGAAGGTGGGCGGAGTCAGACGGCGGACGGCGCTCACCTGGTCAAGGTTACCGCTGGCTTCTTTGATCGCCACAATATTTGGCAATTCCGCCAGTTGGGCCACCGTTTCCGGCAGCAGGTTTTGGCCCGTGCGTCCCGGAATGTTGTACAGCATGAGGGGGAACTCGGGCACGGCGGCGGCGATCGCCCGGAAATGGGCGGCGAGTCCCTCTTGGGGCGGTTTGTTGTAGTAGGGAACCACTTGCAACGAACCATCCAGACCGAGCTTAGCGGCCTTTTCGGTGGCGGCGATCGCCTCGCGGGTTGAGTTGGATCCCGTGCCGGCCATCACCTTGGCACGGCCCGCCGCTTGCTTAACGACGCGAAACAGTTCGTATTCTTCGTCCCAGGTTAAGGTTGGCGATTCACCGGTCGTGCCGCACACCACCAGCGTGTCGGTTCCGTGCGCCACGAGATTGCGCGTCAGTTGCTCGACGATCGTGTAGTTAACGCTGCCATCTTGGGCAAACGGCACGATCATCGCGGTCATGACTCGTCCGAAGTCAATCACCCAGTATTGTCCTTAAGTTAGAGCGACGTTACGTTTAGTTGATGCCATCTTAGCCGATTTGGGCGATCGCGCACGGCCCAATGGGCGATCGGGCGCTTGCGGGGTTTCCAGCGAGTTTTCTGAAGGGTTAATCAACCGGTTTTCGCCATTTTTCGGGGATCCCTCCCTGGGTCGATCGCATCAGAAAAACTTCGACCCTCGCGATCGGGCAGTGGCCTAATCCAAGCGCTGGAGGGGAGCCAGGTTGGGATCAAAGATTTTTTGACCCAAGCCGGGAAACCGCACCGAAATGGTGACTTTGCGCCCGGTTTCAAACACATGCATCACCTTCCCTTCGCCAAAGGTGTCGTGAATCACCCGATCGCCCACTTCCCAAGCTTGGGGCGGCGTGGTTTTGGTCGGGCGCGGATTGGGTTTGGGGGTGGGGCGGGCCGCGGCCGATCGCCGATTGGCCGATCCCGTTGCTGATCCCAAGGCCGCCGGCCCCGATCGGCGGTTGCTCCGCCCCTCAGTAATCAGGTGCTCTGGTGGCAGCTCGCCCAAAAACACCGACGGAACCGAAGGCTCGCGCATTCCTCCCCACAGCCGCCGCTCCTGGGCATGGGTTAAGAACAATTGCTCCTGGGCGCGGGTAATGCCCACATAGCAAAGGCGGCGTTCTTCTTCGAGCGATCGGGGATCGTCCATGGAACGGAAGTTGGGAAACAGCCCCTGTTCCAGCCCCACCAAAAACACCACCGGAAATTCCAGCCCCTTGGCCGCATGGAGCGTCATCAGAGAAACAGCGTTTTTGCCCTCCTTCAAGTCATCCAAATCCGAAGCTAGCGCCGCATTTTCCAGAAAGTTCGTCAAGGAGCCGTCGCTGGTGTCTTCCGCATATTGGGTCATGGCGTTGGCCAATTCCGCCAAATTCGCCAGGCGATCGCTCGCTTCGTCCGTGCCCTCCGCTTGCAGTTCCCGCACATAGCCCGATCCTTGAAGAATGCCATCCAAAATTGTGGCGGCGGGTTGTTGATCCACCTGGGCTTGCCAGGTCTGAATCATTTGCACAAACTCCAACAAGGGCTTAGCCGTCCGTCCGGCCAGGGTTTTCACCGAAGTTTCATCGCTCAAAATTTCCCAGAGCGGCACGCCCAACTGATCGGCCGCATTCTCTAGGCGATCGAGCGTTGTCTTGCCCACCCCACGCTTGGGCACATTAATCACCCGCTTCAGGCTAATACTATCGTTGGGATTGGTGAGCAGGCGCAAATAGGCCAATGTGTCCTTAATTTCCTTGCGGTCATAGAACCGTAATCCTCCCACCATGGTGTAAGGAATTCCCAACCGCAGCAGCACATCTTCAAAGGGACGAGATTGGGCATTGGTGCGATACAAAATGGCAAAGCTGCCCCAATTTAATTCGGGATTTTGTTGCTCCAGCTTGCGGATTTTCTGAACCACATACTCCGCTTCATCCATTTCGTGGTCAGATTCATAGACCGCGATCGGGTCACCGGCCCCGCGCGTGGGCCGCAATACTTTATCAATGCGTTCTGTGTTGCGTTCAATGAGTTCGTTGGCCACCTGCAAGATGTTTTCGCGCGATCGATAGTTTTCCTCCAGCTTCACCATCGTCCGCGTGTCGTCATCGGGCAGTCGATCGCCAAAATCATCCTGAAAATCTAGCAAAATCGTGAAGTCCGCCGCCCGAAACGAATAAATGGACTGATCCGCATCGCCCACCACAAAAATCGATCGATGGTTCCACTGGTCAAAGCTTTCGGAAGATTCCCCATTGGTCACCAACAGCCGAATCAAGTCGTATTGGGTGCGGTTGGTGTCCTGATATTCATCCACAAGAATGTGACGGAATCGGCTGTGCCAGTAACCCAAAACTGATTCATTTTGCTGAAAAAGTTGCACCGGCAACCCAATCAAATCATCAAAATCTAAAGCATTGTTCGCCGCCAAAGCCGCTTGGTAGCGATCATAAACCGTGGCGATTGTGCGACCGCGAAAAGTGGGATCATTGCGCTCCACCTCTTCCGGCAACAGTCCCTGATTTTTGGCATTGCTAATGGCAAAACGTACCTGTCTCGGCTGGAATTTTTTATCGTCGAGATTCAGGTCTTTCGTCACAATTTGCTTAATCAGGCTTTGGACATCGGATTCATCAAAAATCGTGAAATTTTTTGTCCAACGATAGCCTTTGGGATGCTGAAATTTTTCCAGATCAAACCGCAGAATTCGAGCACAGAGGGCGTGAAAAGTCCCGATCCATAGGTGCTTGATGGTGTCTTTATAGACTTGGGATTTCAGGCGCGTTTGTTCCTCGGGCCGCAGCAGGTCAAAGGGTTTGCCAAAGCGCGATCGCGCCTCCTGTTGGGCAAAGAGGGTTTCAATCCGCTCCTTCATTTCCCGCGCGGCCTTGTTGGTGAAGGTCACGGCCAAAATCTGATCCGGATCCACGCGGTGGTGTTGAATCAGGTGGGCAATGCGGAAGGTGAGGGCGCGGGTTTTGCCCGACCCAGCCCCCGCCACCACCAATAGGGGCCCCTGGTAATGTTCAACGGCGCGGCGCTGGGCGGGGTTCAGTTGGGCAAGAAACGCAGACATGCGGGCAAAAACGAGGATAGGCGATGGAAAACTAAAAACGGGCAATACCCAAAACCGGCAACACCCAACACAAGCACAACGCAAAAGGGGCGATCGGGCTGGACAGTTTCAGGGCGATCGGGCACAACTCAAGCGGCAGTTTTGGCCTTCACCACCAACACCGAACAGGGCGCTTGTTCCAGCACATCGCTGCTGACGGAACCTTGCAGAATGCGATCAATGCCGCTGAGGCCCCGGCTGCCAATGATGATTAAATCGGTGCGATGGATATTGGCCAAGCGAACAATTTCCGCAGCGGGTTCGCCACTGATGATTTCAATGGTGCTGGGGCAGGGTAGGCGCTTTTGGTAGGCCGCCAGTTGGGTTTCAATCTCGCGATACAAATCTGGTGCAGTGCCTTGGGGGCGATCGAGCGGCTGATCTAGATCGGTGCTGGTGGGCGGAATCACATGCACCAAAATTACTTTGCACTGATCGTTCAAATTGAGCGATCGCAGCATGGCAATTTCTGACTCGGATAATGCCGATCGATCCAGGGCCACCAAAACTGATTTCAACACTGCACCAAGTTAGCTAACGATTTTGCGGATAAAGGCAGCATACACCGCCCATTCTGGAATCTGGCTCCAGCCCCCACCAGACTTAACATTGTAAGCACTTGCGGTTGGGCGGTGGCCTGGAAACGCCGCCCGCCAAGAAATGCCAGTTCCGGAGTTCATCAACGGTTGATTCAAAACAGGGGATTGAAACTGATCAACCCAAACTCATCCCCCGACCTAGGGACTGCTTAGGGACTGCTTTGGATAAAACGCAGCCCGCTGATCAGGGGTTCCCCGCTGGGCGATCGCTCGATCGAGCGATCAGACCCCGAATGGGTTGCATAAAACAGTTCCACCGAACAAAGGGGGGCTGGTTGCTCGGCTCCTGCATCGTAGGGACAGCCATAGTACACCAGGCGATCGGCCAGGCGCTGGGTTTCGATCGGGCGGAAAGATTGATGATCGTTCAGAATTTTCACATAGGCTAAGGCGGCCGCTTGGGAAATGGGCCGATAAAACGACAGGCTGTAGCCCACGGATTCCGTGCCATCCCGCCGTGCTATCAGAGACAGATTGTTAAAGGGATAGATCCGCACCGAGCAGGGGGAAGTCACGTCATAAAACCCACAGGCCCGATTCAGCGCTTGCACCTGTTGAAAGTGCGATCGATTAAAGGGTTGGCGACTGAATCGCTCATCTTCCACATCCTCCAAAGGCTCCCCTGGCGGAGGGGCTGGCCAATCGGCTGGGTCGGGGGTTTCCGAGGTGAGTTCCCATAGTTCTGCGCGACAGGGAGCCGCCCCCCGATCGCAATTCTGGGGCCGCTGGCCATCGGGGCCAACTTGATAGATTTGGGATCCTTCAATCAGAAGACCCTGTTGATCATTCAGCCAAAGGGGATTGGAAAAGCGGCCGCGATACTCAATGGCGCTGTTGGCCGTGCCGTGGCGCTCAACGGTGGTGGTGCCATCTGGCTCGATCGTGATTGATTGCCCCGTGCCGCTGCCTCCCAAAAAGTTGAAGGAGCGCCGGCCAATGAAGGGGAGTTCGTTAGGCGATTGGCTCAAGGGGCCCAGCCGATCAGTCACGGGGGCGCGGGGAAAGGCGGTGACCCTGGGGTGGCGCGGGGAGATCGAGCTTCGCATCCCGATCGCCTGGGCCGGCCCGGAACTCCACAAGCTCCACAACAGAACGATCGGGAGAGCAAAGCGGCGGCCCCGCTGGCTCCAAGCCGATAGTGCGCAGTGATTGGTCAAGAGATTCATAGATTGATGATTGCTTGGACAGCGGGCAACCAACAGAAGCAGGGGACGATCGCCCCGTCTGGCCCCTGGGGTTGGGCAGGGTCTTCCGCAAAACGATCAAGCATTTCGAGCGATCGCCCTTCAGTCCGCCCAGATCCTTAGCCCACCAGCGATCGCTGTGGCTGTCCCCAAATCACCCGCTCATGCTTGTAAATCACTAGCCCCGGTTTAGCGCCTTTGGGTTTGTACAGATGCCGAGGTTCCGTGTAAATCACGGGAACCTGTTCTGCTTGCCGGGCCCGGCTGTAGCGAGCGGCCAGGTCGGCGGTGAATTGCAAATCGGCGCGATCGGGCTGGGATCCCGCTGGCATCCGCAACAGCACATGGCTGCCGGGAATTTCCTGGGCATGGAACCACAAGTCATAGGCCGTGGCCAACCGAAAGGAGAGTCGATCGTTCTGGGCATTGTTGCGGCCAATCCAGACTTCATAGCCGCTGGGGGTGGTGAATTTGCGGAACCCTTCACCGGGGTCAGGCAAGGCCCGGCGATAGCCCGGATCCTCCAAATAACCTTCCTGCACCAGTTCATCACGAATTTCTTCGAGGGCGCTCAGATCTTCAGGGCCGCCGTAGTCCTCAAATTCACTGAGGCTTTCTTCCACCTCTTCCAGGTAGGCTAATTCGCTGCGGGCGGCGAGCAGTAGCGGTTCGATCGCGCTGCGGGAGCGATCGAGCTTTTGATATTTTTTGTAGAGCTGTTGGGCGTTTTGGACACCGGTTTTCGCCGGATCTAGGGCGATGGTCACGGGTGCGCCGGTCTCAAAGTCCGGCAGGCTGATTCGATCCAGCCCCGGTTCCCAATGGTGCAAATGGGCCATCAACAGGTCAGCCCGCGATCGAAACTGGTCGGCTTCGGCGGATTGGGCCAGGCGATCGGTAAATTCTTCAACTTTTTTGCGCAGCTTGCTGGCGAGGTTGCTCACCTTTTGCCGCAACTGTTGCCAAAGCCGTTGGAAGGCTTCCCGATCGAGCCGATCGCCATAGTAGCGATCGAGCAGGTCTTGCACCGATGGGGCCGATCGCTGTTCCTGCCACCCCAGCACGTCGTAGCCCGCTTCCGTCCAACCGGGCGCAAAGTCTCCCATTTCCAGCCGTTTCAGCCAGCCTTGCCAAACTTCAAACAGCCGCCGCTGACCTGCCAGTTCCAGGGTTTCCACCGGCTGCTGGGGGTCAATTTCGGCCGCGGTCAGCAGGCTTTTGACCAAGGGCGAGCTGAGGCCACGATAGGTTTTCAGCAGTTGGCGACTGATGGGGCCAGGAATCAGGGAAACCCGCTCCCACCAGCGATCAAAGGATTCGGTTGGTTGCGGTGTGGCCTCCGTCAGTTTGGGCGGCGCACTGTAGCGATCGCCCGTTTGGATCGGCCGCACCCGCGACTGCTGGGCGCTCACTTGGTGGGCTGCGGTGACGATCGTGCCGTCCGCCGTGGTCAAAATGGCATTGCTGTACTTGCCCATAATTTCCACATACAGATGCCACAGGGGCGGATCGCCCGGTCGCCGGGCAAATTGCAAATCCACCACCCGCTCCCAAGGGGCCACTTCCGCAAAAGACACCAGGGCCAAGCCTTTCAGTTGATGCAACAACTGTTGGCTAAAGGTAAAGGTGTCCGGTTCCTTGGGCGGCGCGGCCCCAACGCAGAGCCGCGCCGCCTGGGGATGCCAGGAAATGCCCAGCCAGCCGCGCCGATCGATCGTTCGCAGGCAAAGGTAGACCGTGAAGCGATCGCGCTGAAAAACCTGTTCCAAGCGGGCCGGTAACCAGTCGCGCCGCAGTTCCCACAAACTCGCTATCAGGGTGGTGTAATCAACGGGTTGCATGGGACACTCTCGGGCGGGCAACGGATCAGGCGGCGGGTCAGGACGATCGGGGCAATCGGGGCGATCAGGGCCAATCTGCAAACCACTAGGGTTTGGGACGGCGGTAGAAGGGACGATTGACCACCTCAGCGGTGATGAATTTATTCCGAATTTGCACCTCCAAGGCTTGCCCCACTTCCGCCAGGGCCGTGGGCACGTAGGCCAAGGCGATCGGGCGGTTGAGGGTGGGTGAAAATGTCCCGCTGGTGACAATGCCCACCGGCTCTCCCTGGTGCAACACCGGGTAATCATGGCGGGCGATGTGGCGATCGGGCAAGCTCAACCCCACCAGCCGGCGGGGAATGCCGGCCGCCTGTTGAGCCTCCAGGGCCGCCCGCCCCAGAAAATCTCCCTTGCGATCGAGATGCACCAGCCAATCTAAGCTGCCTTCAAAGGGCGTGGTTTCCTCGGTGATGTCCTGACCATAGAGGGCCATGGCCGCCTCCAAGCGCAGGGTATCGCGGGATCCCAGCCCACAAGGAGCCACGCCCGCTGCAATTAACCGCTGCCAAAGCCGTTGCCCCGCCTCCAGATCCAGCATGATTTCAAAGCCATCTTCGCCCGTGTAGCCGGTGCGGGCCATGAAAACGGCATCCGTTCCCAGGTGCGTGCGAATTGATCGATAGAACTTGAGTTGTCCCAAATCCGCCGCGATCCAGGGTTGCAAGGTGGCGGCGGCGGTTGGCCCCTGCACCGCAATCAAGATTTGCTCGGGCGATCGATCCATGACCGTCACCGCCGGATCCAAGTGAGCCGCCAACCAAGCCAGATCCTTAGCGGTGGTGGCGGCATTAATAATCACCGTGGCGCGATCGGCCCCTTCGCTATAGACAATCAAGTCATCCACAATGCCGCCCTGCTCGTTCAGCAGCACCGTATATTTCCCTTGCCCCGGCTGGAGCGGGCTGAGATCGCTGGGCACTAACTGCCCCAAGGCCGTTTGCCAGGGGCCTTGCAGTTCCAGCTTGCCCATGTGAGAAATGTCAAAACAGCCCACGCCCGATCGCACGGTTCGGTGCTCTTCCATCAGGCCAGCAAACTGCACTGGCATTTCCCAACCGCCAAAACCGGTCATTTTTGCGCCCAACTCAACACAGGCGGCAAACAAGGGGGTACGGCGTAGCTCGATCGCGCTCAAGGGATTGTCCTCAAGGGTAGAAATTGGGGCCTTTCTCATTATGCCGGGTTGGTCACGCCGCCATCAAAAAGGAGCGATCCCATGATCTCAATGATCTGGATCGCTCCTCGGAATAACGCTTAATCAGGATGCATCAAGGGGCTGCATCAAGTTGCTGAGGTTAGGTGTTGCCCCCATCACCACTACCCGATGAGCCGGGCGATCGGGTCACAGGGTTGAGCACCTAGTCTTCGTCGTCGAAATCTTCGCCGCCGTCGGTGTAGCTCACTTCCTCTTCCTCATCGCCGCTGCTGGTGTAGCGGCTGCCGTAGCTGCCACCAATGTCCTCATCATCGATAATCGCAGGATTGCGACTCAGGCCATAGGCCGCCTCAGCGCCCAGGTCGATCGTCCCTTCCAGCTCATAGGCCCGCGCCGTGCGATCGTCCAGCACCACATCGGCCAGCTCTCCATCGTCGCCGTAGAGCGGATCGGTCAGGGTGTAACCCGTGGTTTCGTAGGGGCTAATTTCATCCACCAGGCCTTCTTCGTAGGCATTGAAGCCCGTACCCGCCGGAATCAGACGACCGATGATCACATTTTCCTTCAGGCCGCGCAGCCAGTCGGATTTGCCCTCGATCGCCGCTTCCGTCAGTACCCGCGTGGTTTCTTGGAACGAAGCCGCCGAAATGAAACTGTCCGTGTTCAGCGAAGCCTTGGTGATCCCCAACAGCACGGGCGTGTAAAGGGCCGGAGCCGCGCCGGTAATCGACATGGCTTCATTCACCCGCTCCACCTGTTGCAGTTCCACCAACTCACCCGGCAGCATCGTCGTATCGCCACCGTCATCGATCCGCACCTTGGAGGTCATCTGCCGCACAATCACTTCAATGTGCTTGTCGGAGATTTCAATCCCCTGGGACTGGTACACGGACTGCACTTCATCCACCAGGAATTTTTGCACCCGTTGCAAGCTGTCGAGGGCCGCTTCGTAGGGCGACATCAACTCCGCGTAGTAGTTGTAGAAGATTTCCAGGGTTTCGTGGGGGTTGGCCGGGCCATCAGTCAGCGGTTCCGCCACGTTCGCCGTTTGGCCATCGACCACCTGCACGTTTTGACCGGCTCGAATTGGGTATTCCGCCAAGGTGCCATCGTTCTCGATGATCTTGACTTCCACCGTGTCATCTTCCCCATAGACCACTTGGGCCGTACCAGGACGACGGGCCAACACGCAGGCTTCCTTGGGCTTCCGGGCTTCCAGCAGTTCCTCAATCCGGGGTAGACCCTGGATGATGTCTCCGGTTTTGGTGCGCTCAAACACCAGCAACACCAGATTGTCACCCCGCTGCACCAAGTCGCCATCGTCAATGTGCAACACGGCTTGGGAGGACACGCGGTAGGGGCGTGCCACCCGCAACACCAGGTGATCTTCCCCGATCGACAGCACTTGGCCCGATTCGGCGCTGACCTGGCCGGGCGCAATTTCGCTCTTGCCCGCCACCACCAAGTCATCCACTTTGACGGTCGGAGTTGCCTGGGTCGCCACGGTCACCTGATCGGTGGGGCGCATGATCAGCAAACGCCGCAGGCTTTCCCCGTCGCCGCGAATGCCGCGCACTTCCCCGCCGTCTTTGGCTTGGATTTCGGTGCGGGCCACCACGGCTCCCGGATCCACCCGATCGCCATCCTTCACCAGCAGGCGCGTGTGGGTGCTGCCCTGGGTCGGATCCGCAGACACATCCCGCCGCACCACCAGGGATTCCAAAATCACCAGTTGCAGGCGCTTGATGTCTTCGTCCGTTGGATCATCCACCAGTTCGATATCGGCGGCCAACTGCGGCGTACCCTTATCCATTTCCAGGATCAGTTGGGTGCGCAACAGGTCAATCCCTTCCACGGACTTAACCCGCTCACCGTCCTTGAACGGAATCCGCTGAACGGCCCGCAGTTTGATCGATCGCCCGGCTTCTTCGGCGGAATCTTGGCTCGGCACGGCCGGCTCATCGGGCACAGTGAACTCAATCACCGGCCGCAGCAACAGGCCCGACCCTTCCGGCGTTTCCACATATTCCACGCAAACCAGCTCTTCGGCGGGCAGCCCCGGAATAATGTCTTGACCGGGGGTGATGATTTGCCCATCGACGGTGGCCACCAAGTCCGGATCATCGACCATCCGCAGATCACCGGGCTTGATCGAAATTTCCCGCAGAATGTCGTTCTTTTGGATCACTTCCACGATCCCGGCGCTCTGGCAGAAGATGTCCTTGACGATCTCGGTGCCCGCTTCCACATACTGGCCGTCTTCCACCATCAACAGGGAGATGTCCTTGTTGATTTCGTGGGTTTCTTCGGGAATCCAAAGCAGCGTGCCCCCTTGGAGCACTTCATAACCCTGTTTGCCCTTGGCTTTTTTGGCCACTTCCACACCGGAGTAGCGCAGAATCCCGCCGGTGCTGGTGCGGTAGTGGTCGTCAATCAGCTCGGCCACCACTTGGTTGTGCAACACCTTGGTGCCGGGGGTGGCAATCAGGGAGAACAGTTGTCCCCGATCGGTCTCAATCAGGTAGTGATCGCGACCTTGGGCGCTTTCGGTGCGGATCCGAGCTTCGTTCAGCAACACCGAGGCGGTGATAATTTCAATTTCTCGGCTGCCGGCCTTGCCGTCGGCTTCGGCCACCTCGATCGGGAGGCGCACCACCCCGCCATGCTCCGTCACCAATCGGGTTTCCGCCAGGATGCTGTTGGCCTCTACCACGCTGCCATTTTTGACCGTGGGTTCAGCCCCCGGCGGCAGGTTGTAGACTTCCCCAGACAGCACCCAAATCAGCCCACTCCGCTGAGCAATCCGGGTGGTGTTGCCTTGGCGGTCTTTTTTCTCTTCGGGATAGACTCCATCGAACAGCACCTCACCGGCCATGTCCGAAGGCACGTCCTTGGTGGCTTTTTCGGTGGATTTCCGGGTGGTGCGCCCTTGGGCCTGCACCTCCACCAGCATTTGACCCAGCTTCACTTCTTCACCGCTGCGGGCAATCAGGATCGAACCTTGGCTAGCTTCGAAGGTTTCCTTTTTGCCACCGGCTTCCACGGTGAGTTTGGTGGGCGCTTCCAGCAACAGGGCATCTTCCCCGTGGCGGGTGCGGAAGGAGCGGGCCCGCAGGTTTTTGGGATATTTGACCACCCCATCAAAGGGCGCACGAATCTGACCGGCTACTTCCCCGGTGAAGACCCCCCCCGTGTGGAAGGTGCGCATGGTGAGCTGTGTCCCGGGTTCCCCGATCGACTGGGCCGCGATAATCCCTACCGCTTCACCCATGTCCACCATGCTGCCGTGGGCCAAGCTCCAGCCATAGCACTTTTGGCAGACCGATCGGGCCGCTTCACAGGTCAGGGGCGACCGCACGATCACCTCTTCCACGCCCGCCGCTTCGATTTCCTTGGCCAACTCATCGGAAATGTCTTGGTTGCGGGCCGCCAGCACCTCACCGGTTTGCGGATGAACCACATCCACCGCCACCACCCGACCCAACAGTCGGGAGCTAATCGGAATCAGGATTTTTTCATCGTCGGTCATGGCCCGAACCGGAATCCCCCGTTCCGTGCCGCAATCGGTTTCCCGAATGATCGTGTCCTGAGACACGTCTACCAACCGGCGCGTTAGGTAACCGGAGTCCGCCGTGCGCAACGCCGTGTCCACCAACCCCTTACGCGCCCCGTAGGAGGAAATGATGTATTCGGTGACAGTCAGCCCTTCGCGGAAGTTGGTTTTAATCGGCAAGTCGATGATTTCCCCTTGGGGATTCGCCATCAAGCCGCGCATCCCCACCAACTGACGCACCTGGGACAGGTTCCCCCGCGCTCCCGAGAAGGCCATCATGTAGACGGAGTTCAGGGGATCGTTGGATTCAAAGTTGCGCACCACCTCATCTTTCAGGTTTTCGCTGGTGCCGTTCCAGGTGTCGATTACCTTTTGGAAGCGCTCCACTTCCGTAATTTCTCCGCGCACATATTTGGTTTCTGTGCGGCGGATTTCCTCTTCGGCGGCTTCCAGCAGTTGGCGCTTAATCGGCGGAATTTGCAGGTCATCGACGCTAATCGAGACCCCGGCACGGGTGGCGAATTTAAAGCCCAGATCCTTCAGGGCATCGGCAAGCTGGGAGGTGCGGGCCGTTCCGTAGTGGGTAAAGGCCCAGGCGATCAGGTTCCGCAGTTGACCCTTACGGATCACGCGGTTGTAAAAGATGGGTTGGGTCGGTTGGTCAGCCATGATCGGTTCGATCTTGTTGCGGTGATGGGGCCAAGCAGGGAAAAGCGATCGCCCCGATCGGGGCCAGGGCCAACGGGGCGATCGCGCAGGCTGGATTAGCCGATGCTGAGGACAGCCTGTTGAATCGTTTGGTTCAGCAAAATGCGACCCGGCGTGGTGCGGATATATTGGGCCAGCAGTTCACCATCGCACTCGCGCCGAAGGCTGAGGGGGCGGCGGGTCTTTTTGCCCAGGGTGATGGTGGTGGCGGTGCTGCCTGCGGGAATCGTCACCGACTCGGCCGGCTGGGCCACGCGAATCGTCACCTGCTCCGGTGTAATCCGAATCACTTGCCCCGTGGCGGGCGCACTCACACCGGCCGCCAAAGCCGTGCCTTCCACCACCACATGGCCGTTGTTAATCACGGGGGTTTCACCATTCAGGGACACATCAATGGTGTCTTCACCCACCATCACCCACTGCTCCCCAACGCCCTCGTCATGCTCCACGGGGCCGTTGTACTGCACCCAAACATAGGTATGGAGGCCCACCTTGCCCCGATCGTAGGCGATCGTCGCATCATCCAGGTTGGCAAAGTAGCGCAGCACATCGGCCTTCTGGTTCGGGTTTTCGGCCGTTAGGTAGTAGCAGCCCAACACCATGTCTTGGCTAGGGGTAATAATCGGGCGACCCGTTGCCGGTGACAGCACATTGTTAGAAGCCAGCATCAGCAGGCGCGCTTCCGCCTGGGCTTCCAACGACAGGGGCACGTGTACTGCCATTTGGTCACCGTCAAAGTCCGCGTTAAAGGCCGGACAAACCAACGGGTGCAACTGAATGGCACGCCCATCCACCAAGATCGGTTCAAAGGCCTGAATCCCCAACCGGTGCAGGGTCGGAGCGCGGTTCAGCATCACCGGGTGGCCGTCAATCACCTCTTCCAGCACATCCCAAACGGCGGGGTCGTTGCGCTGGATCATCTTCTTGGCGGCCTTGATGTTGTTGACCAGGCCTTGCTTGATCAGCCGGTGGATCACGAAGGGCTGAAACAGCTCGATCGCCATTTCCCGAGGTAGACCGCATTGGTGAATCTTCAGATTCGGCCCGACCACGATTACGGAACGGCCGGAGTAGTCCACCCGTTTACCCAGCAGGTTTTGGCGGAAGCGACCCTGTTTCCCTTCAATGATGTCCGACAGGGACTTCAGGGGGCGGTTGTTGGCTCCCACCACCGTCCGACCGCGCCGACCGTTATCAATCAGCGCATCGACGGCTTCCTGCAACATCCGCTTTTCGTTGCGGACAATGATTTCCGGAGCCAGGATCTCTTGCAAGCGAGCCAGTCGGTTGTTGCGGTTAATCACCCGACGATAGAGATCGTTCAAGTCCGAGGTGGCAAACCGCCCCCCATCCAACTGCACCATCGGTCGCAGGTCGGGCGGGATCACCGGAATCACATCCAGCACCATCCACTCGGCCTTGGCCCCGGTGGCCACAAAGTTGTCAATCACCCGCAGGCGCTTGATCAGCTTGGCCCGCTTTTGCCCCTTGGCCGTGGCAATTTCTTCCCGCAAGCGCTCGGCTTCCTGCTCCAGGGGAATATCCTGCAACAGGCGCTGAATCGCTTCCGCCCCGATGCCCACTTCCACGCCCTCGAGATCCGAGTCATCGGCGTAGAGGCGATCTTCAATTTCAATCCACTGCTCTTCGCTCAGCAGTTGCTTGTAGCTGAGATCCGCCGCATTACCCGGATCGAGCACCACGTAGGAGTTGAAGTACACCACCTGCTCCACATCGCGCAGGGGCATATCCAACAGGATGGCCATGTAACTGGGGATCCCCTTCAGATACCAAACGTGGGTGACGGGGGCCGCCAGTTTGATGAAGCCCATCCGGTGACGACGCACCCGCGATTCGGTCACTTCCACGCCGCAACGTTCGCAGACAATACCGCGGTGGCGCACCCGCTTGTATTTGCCACAGTGGCATTCCCAATCCTTGGCGGGGCCAAAAATCCGCTCGCAGAATAGCCCGTCCATTTCGGGCTTCAGGGTGCGGTAGTTGATCGTTTCGGGCTTGGTCACTTCACCGACGATTTGACCGTTGGGCAAGGTACGCTCGCCCCATTGGCGAATCCGCTCGGGCGAGGCGATGCCGATCTTTACGTAGTCAAAGCGCTGCTTGAGTTTCGACATGGTTGTTCGGTGACGGTGGGCAATCAGCAGGCAAACGGGATCGGGTCGATCGCCCCAGACAGAAGATTCAGGGGGCGATCGATCCGCAGAACTCACACCTTACTCGTCGTCAAACCCTTCACGGGCAAACACTTCGTAAGTGGGACGGGTGGGCGCACGACGAACGCCGGGGATATCGATCATCAGGTCTACCTCCACATCGCGGCTGGTGCCGTCGTCTTGGATTTCGCTCTTGTGGACGGCAATATCCAAGCAGAGGGATTGCAATTCGCGCATCAGCACCTTGAAGGATTCCGGCGTGCCAGGGCGCGGGATCGCTTTGCCCTTCACTATGGCGTTGAGGGCTTCGTTACGGCCCTGCATGTCGTCGGACTTGACCGTCAGCAGCTCTTGCAGAATGTAGGCGGCCCCAAAAGCTTCCAAGGCCCACACTTCCATTTCCCCGAACCGCTGACCGCCTTGTTGGGCCTTACCGCCGAGGGGCTGTTGGGTCACCAGCGAGTAGGGGCCGGTGCTGCGGGCGTGGATCTTGTCATCAACCAAGTGGACGAGCTTCAGCATGTAGCCCTTGCCGACGGTGACGGGGCGATCGAACGGTTCCCCTGTCCGGCCGTCATAGACCGTGATTTTGCCGGGATTCGTCGGCTCAAACAGCCAGTCCTTGCCGGTTTCGTCGCGGGCTTCCTGCAACTTGCCATGCACCGCCAAGCGGGAGGCTTCTGCCCCGTACATTTCGTCAAAGGGCGTGACCTTGAAACGCATCCCCAACTGCTCACCGGCCCAACCCAGCAAGCACTCGAACACCTGACCGACGTTCATCCGGGAGGGCACCCCCAGCGGGTTCAGCACCACATCGACCGGGCTACCGTCGGGCAAGAAGGGCATATCTTCCACAGGCAGGATCTTGGAGATGATCCCCTTGTTGCCGTGGCGACCGGCCATCTTGTCGCCCACTTGGATTTTGCGCTTCTGGGCCACGTAGACGCGCACGACCATGTTCGCGCCGGGGGGCAGCTCATCGCCCTGTTCTCGGGTAAATACCCGCACATCGACGACGCGACCCTTTTCGCCGTTGGGCACGCGCAGGGAGTTATCGCGCACGTCCCGGGCTTTTTCACCGAAGATCGCCCGCAACAGTTTTTCTTCCGGCGGTTGATCCGATTCACCCTTGGGCGTGACTTTCCCGACCAGGATGTCACCGGATTCCACCCAAGCGCCGATCCGGATGATGCCGTGCTCGTCCAGTTGGCGCAGGGCATCTTCGCCCACGTTGGGAATTTCGCGGGTGATTTCTTCGGGGCCGAGCTTGGTTTGGCGGGCTTCAATCTCGAATTTTTCGACGTGGATCGAGGTATAGACATCCTCGGCCACCAGGCGCTCACTGATTAGGATTGCGTCTTCGTAGTTGTAGCCTTCCCAGGGCATGTAAACGACGGTGACGTTTTGCCCCAGGGCCAGTTCGCCGCCTTCCGTGGAAGAGCCATCGGCCAGCACTTGCCCGGCCACCACGCGCTCGCCGCTGTAGACCAAGGGCCGCTGGTTGAGGCAGGTGTCTTGGTTCGATCGCTGGTACTTTTGCAGCTCGTATTCCAGGATGTTGCCGTCTGGATCCTTGACGCGGATTTCCTTGGCGGACACGTAGACCACTTCCCCGGCGGTGCGGGAAACGATCACCATCCCCGAGTCACGGGCGGCCTGGGCTTCCAAGCCAGTACCCACCAAGGGGCGCTCGGGCCGCAACAGGGGCACGGCCTGCCGTTGCATGTTCGATCCCATCAGGGCCCGGTTTGCGTCGTCATGCTCCAGGAACGGAATCAAGGACGTGGCTACCGAGATAATCTGCACCGGGGAAACGGCGATGTAGTCCACCTGGTCGGGACTGGTGGTGGTGAATTCCTGGCGGTAGCGCACGGGCACCGATTCCCCGAGGATGTAGCCGTTTTCGTCCATGGGCACATCCCCAGGAGCTACGCGCACATCGTCCTCTTCGTCGGCGGTCATATAGATCGGTGAGCGATCGAGCCGGACGCGGCCATTTTCCACCGGGAAGACCGGGGTGGTGATGAAGCCGTAGGGATTAACGCGGGCATGGGTGGCCAGGGAGCCGATCAGACCGGCGTTGGGGCCTTCCGGTGTTTCGATCGGGCAGATTCGGCCATGGTGGCTGGGGTGAATGTCCCGCACTGCAAAGCCCGCCCGCTCCCGGGTCAGACCGCCGGGGCCGAGGGCGCTCAGACGGCGCTTGTGGGTCAACTCCGCCAGAGGATTAGTCTGATCCATGAACTGGGACAGTTGGCTGGAGCCGAAGAACTCCTTAATCGCCGCCACCAGGGGTTTCGGGTTGACCAAAGAAGCGGGCGTTAGGGAATCCGCATCGGATACGGTCATCCGCTCGCGAATGATCCGCTCCAGCCGGTTAAGGCCCACGCGCACTTGGTTTTGCAGCAGTTCACCCACGGAGCGCACCCGGCGGTTGCCCAGGTGGTCGATATCGTCGGTGCTGCCCAGGTCAAATTCCAGATTGATTAGGTAATCGATCGCCGACAGAATATCCTGCGGGGTCAACACGCGCACCGTGTCAGGAATGTTCAGGTGCAGCTTGCGGTTGATCTTGTAGCGGCCCACCTTGCCCAAGTCGTAGCGCTTGGGATCAAAGAAGCGCGAATCTAACAGTTGCTGACCACCCGAAACCGTCGGCGGTTCGCCCGGTCGCAGCTTGCGGTACAGCTCCATCAGCGCTTCTTCTTCGGAGAAGTCGCCTTCTTTTTCGATCGTCCGTTGGAAATATTCCGGGTGACGCAGCCCATCAAGGATTTCCGCCGTCGTCCAGCCCAGGGCCTTCAGCAGCACTTGGGCCGACAGTTTGCGGGTCTTGTCGATCCGCACCCAAACCATGTCGTTTTTGTCGGTCTCAAACTTCAGCCAAGCGCCCCGGTTGGGAATCAAGCTGGCAGAGTAGGTGCGGCGACCGCTCTTGTCAATTTCAAACTTGTAGTAAACACCGGGGCTACGGACGATCTGATTCACGATCACCCGTTCCGCGCCGTTGATGATGAAGGTTCCCCGTTCCGTCATCAGGGGCAGATCGCCAATAAAGACTTCTTGCTCCTTGATTTCGCCGGTTTCTTTGTTGATCAACCGGGTCGGCACATACATTTGCACCGAATAGGTGGCATCCCGCCGCTTGGCTTCATCAACGTCGTATTTGGGCCGCTTCAGCTTGTAGTTTTTGCCGATGAAGTGCAGCTCCAACTTGCCGGTATAGTCCGTGATCGGGGAGAAGCTATCAAGTTCTTCGATCAGGCCTTCTTCGAGAAACCAACGGAAGCTGGCCCGTTGAATTTCAATCAGGTCGGGCAGCAGAAACGAAGGGGTCGTGGTCGCGAGTTTGTCGGTCATGCGTCTCCTGGGGGCGGTGATGCCAAGTGCAAACCCGTTGGCAGATGGAACGCGGGCAGCAAAACAGCAGCAAAACAACGGTGACCGGGCTTGGCAAGGGGCAAATCGCAGGGGCGATCGCCCGGCCCGGCTGCGGGGCCCTAGGCGAGGGCCAGGGCGGGAACGGTGGGTTCGATCGACTGGGGCAGTCGGAACAACTGGCGAGCATTGGCGCTGGTCTGCTCACCCAGGGCGATCGGATCAAGATTCCGCAGGGCGGCTACCTGGTTGAGCACTGAAACCACGTAGGCCGGTTCATTGCGACGACCGCGATGGGGAACGGGAGCCAAAAATGGGCAATCCGTTTCCACCAACAGGCGATCGAGCGGCACTACCTTGGCGGATTCCTGAATGTCTGGGGCATTCTTGAAGGTGACCGTGCCGCTGAAGCTAATGTGAAACCCAAGCTCCACAAACTGCAATGCCTGCTGAGGGGTACCTCCCCAGCAGTGCAAAACTCCCGCCGGACAACCCGGGCGATCGCGCAGAAACGCAAGCATTTCCTCAGCAGCGTCGCGGCAATGGATGATCACCGGCAGACCCAAATCGCTGGCCAAATCAAGCTGGGCCCCAAAGGCCGCCAACTGCACTTGATGGGCCGTTGATTTATAGAAGTCGAGACCGGTTTCACCAATGGCCACCACCTTCGGATCCGATTGAGCCAAGGTGCGAATTTGCTCGCCCAACGCCTCTTGCCACTGATGTTCCGCCTCCAGTGGGTGTAGCCCAACGGCGAAAAACACTTCAGGGCAAGCCTGAGCGATCGCCTGAATCGCCCCAAACTCGCCCGGATGCACACAAGCGTGAACCAACGCGTCAACGCCGGCCGCCAACCAACGCTGGCGAACGGCGCTGAAATCATCACTAAAGTTGGGAAAATTAACGTGAACGTGCGTGTCGATCGCTTTCACGGCGCGTTTACCCACCTCGACTACGGCTAAGGGTTAATGCTTGGGATCTCAGCCCAGCAGTCTCAGTCAGCGATGGACAACGCACCAAGGGTGGCGAGGCCCCATCGCCCAACCAACCCTTAAGCAGCGACAGCCTTCTTCAGGTAGCTGGCCAACTTCGACTTTTTGCGCGCGGCGTTGTTGCGGTGATAAACACCCCGCTTCACGGCCTTGTCAATTTTGCTGGCGGCGTTGGACAGATTGGCTTGGACAGCTTCCAGGGCTTCCGGCGAAGGGTTAGCCGCGTAAGCATCCACCGACGACAGATATTTCTTGGTCAGGGTTCGCACCGCCGACTTATAAGCTTTATTACGCAGTCGATTACGCTCTGCGATCTGAACGCGCTTGATTGCAGACTTAATATTAGCCACGGTCGATCTCTTAGGATTTCGATTGCAACGTTGACACTAGATTCCCATGCCGGGGCAAGGGGGACACCCAAACCAGAGGATTTGGGTTCTTGCTTGTTTCTCGTGGTCGAGTCTTCCGCGCCTTCGTTCTAGGATGAGACCAGGAAAAGTCTCAGGGTCGCTCCGCAGGCTGACACCGCTACAATGAGCGGTCAAGAAGCATCGGCACTGGTTCCTTGGGCCTGGTGAGTCGTGACGCTGGTGAGCAAGAAAAAATTTCGGCTCTGGCAGTCACCCTTTGGCAAGGCTGGACAAGGAGAGATTGGACGGTGTTGGAACTGCCCGGCGATCCATAATAACACCCACTGCCGGAACTCGTGCAAAGAACTCCGGAATTTTGTTAAAAAATGTTTTAATACTCACCGCATTAGCCCGGCGATCGCGCCAGAATCCCGATCGCTTTTTAAGCCTTGCTCTCAGGAGCCAAGGTTTTCAGGCTGCCGAGTGTTTCTATAATGATGACTACGCCGATCTCGTCGGTAGCCACGGGGCGCTGCGAGGTCGCCGAATTGGACGACCAGGACGCGAAGACTCCATGTTGCGAATTATTACCGAATTGGCCGAGGCCCGGTCGGAGCTACGGCGGATTTGCGATCGCACCCACGATGAGCAGGTGACGCATAAGGAAGCCACCGTGCGTCAGATCCTCCAAACCGTGAAGCGCCAAGGCGATCGGGCCTTGCTAGCCTACACGGAAGAGTTTGACAAGCAGATTTTAACTGCCGAGCAACTTCGCGTCACGGGGTCGGAACTGGATGCGGCCTACCAACAGGTTTCCAAGGAACTCCTGTCGGCGATCCAACTGGCAAGCCGACAAATTGAGGAGTTTCACCGGCTGCGCGTTCCCAAAAGCTGGGTGCAATTTGGCGATCGAGATGTGGTCTTGGGCAAGCGCTACACGCCGGTCGATCGCGCCGGTCTCTACGTTCCCGGTGGGCGGGCTGCCTATCCCAGTACCGTGCTGATGAATGCGATTCCGGCCAAGGTGGCCGGGGTGGAGCGAATTGTGATGGTGACCCCGCCGGGCCCCGGGGGTGCTTTGAACCCGGCCGTGCTGGTGGCGGCCCAAGAGGCGGGCGTGACGGAAATTTACCGGGTGGGCGGGGCCCAGGCGATCGCCGCCCTCGCCTACGGGACGGAAACGATTCCGAAAGTGGACGTGATCACCGGCCCGGGCAATGTTTACGTGATGTTGGCCAAGGGGCAAGTCTACGGCACGGTGGGCATTGACTCCCTCGCTGGGCCCTCAGAAGTGCTCGTGATTGCCGATCGCACCGCTGACCCCACCCACCTGGCCGCCGACCTGCTAGCCCAGGCTGAGCATGACCCCATGGCCGCCGCAATCTTGATCACCACCGATGGCGACCTGGCCGGAAAGGTGGTGAACGAGGTCAAGGATCAACTGGCGGATCATCCTCGGCGGATTGATACGGAAAAGGCGATCGCCCATTTCGGCCTGGTCGTCGTGGTGGAAACGCTGGAGCTGGCGGCGGAATTATCCAACGAATTTGCACCGGAACACTTGGAATTGGAAGTGGCGGAACCCTGGGATCTCCTGGAGCGGATTAAACATGCCGGAGCCATCTTCCTGGGCCACTCCACGCCGGAAGCAGTGGGCGACTACCTCGCGGGCCCCAACCACACCCTGCCCACTTCCGGCGCAGCCCGCTATGCCTCGCCCCTGAGCACGGAAACCTTCATGAAGCACTCCAGCATCATTTCCTATTCCGCTGGGGCCCTGTCGTCCGTGTCTTCGGCGGTGCAGGCATTGGCGGAAGCTGAGGGTCTGCCGTCCCATGGCTATTCCGTGAAGGTGCGCACCGATCGCCCCAGTCCCGAACGATAGGGGGGATCAGCAGGCAATTGGGCACTTTAGGGCAATTAGAAGTTGAGATTTGTTGCAGATTGTTACCTGTTGTTGTAACTCTTCATATCCCATCCCCCATCCCCCCAAAGGAGATTGATAGACTAAACAACAGTTTTTTTAAGGCTTTTGATCTTTAGTGATCTTTGGCAGGCCGTTTTTAAAATCCCAGCGCAGCCTTTGATCCCACACAACCGCTGTGCAGTTGTCAGGAAAAAATCGCTGCTGATCATCCCGTTGACGACCCTTCCCTAGCACGCTGATAGATCCGTTCAGATTGCGCCAGTCAGATCGATCCAGATCCTGTTTGGCCCAGTCATCCGCCCAACCCGTACCTCGATCGCACTAAGCAATTCATGGTTAGCACTCCCCAAAAACCGCAAGCCGTCCAGCCGGGAGTCAAAGTTCCCGCCAAGGACACGATCCTCACACCGCGCTTCTACACCACCAACTTCGAAGAAATGGCGGCGATGGATATCTCCGCCAACGAAGAGGAACTCCAAGCGATCATCGAAGAATTTCGGGTGGACTATAACCGCCACCACTTCGTGCGCGATGAGGAGTTCAACCAAAGCTGGGATCACATTGACGGCAAAACCCGCGAGCTGTTCATTGAGTTTCTGGAGCGCTCCTGCACCGCTGAGTTTTCGGGCTTCTTGCTTTACAAGGAACTGTCGCGGAAACTGAAGGGCAAAAACCCGGTGCTGGCCGAAGGGTTTGAGCTGATGTCGCGGGATGAAGCACGCCATGCGGGCTTCCTGAACAAGGCGATGACGGACTTCAACCTGTCGCTAGATTTGGGCTTCCTGACCCAAAGCAAGAGCTACACCTACTTCGCACCGAAGTTCATCTTCTACGCGACCTACCTGTCGGAAAAGATCGGCTACTGGCGCTACATCACGATCTATCGCCATCTGGAAAAGAACCCCGAAGACCGGATTTATCCGATCTTCCGCTTCTTTGAAAACTGGTGCCAAGACGAGAACCGCCACGGCGACTTTTTCGATGCGGTGCTGCGGGCCAATCCCCAATTCCTGAACGACTGGAAAGCCCGTCTCTGGTGTCGGTTCTTCCTGCTGTCGGTGTTTGCGACGATGTTCTTGAACGATCTGCAACGGAGCGGGTTCTACGCGGCGATCGGGCTGAACGCTCGCGACTATGACATCGAAGTGATTAAGAAGACCAACGAAACGGCAGGTCGGGTGTTCCCGATCGTCCTGGATGTGGAGAACCCTGAGTTCTATGAGCGGCTCGATCGCTGTGCCGCCAACAACATCAAGTTGGGTGAAATCGCTGCCTCGAACGAACCGGGCTTTGTGAAGACCCTGCAAAAGTTGCCGTTGATTTTGAACACGGCTTGGCAGCTCATTGCCCTGTTCCTGATGCCGCCCATCCGGGTTGACCAAAATTGGTCGGTGGCTCGCTAGAACTCGGGAATTAGCCCTGATTTGACTGTCATTTCGAGCTGATTGGGTGGCCAGTGCTGAGCATTGGCCATCTTTTTTGTCTCTTTTTCTTTTGTCTCTTTTCTGCGTTTTGATCGCTTTTTCTGGCCCATTCGGCCGGTCATTTGCGCACTATCAAGCAATGATTCGTTGACCTTCCTAGACAGCGGTAAGGCCGTTCGCTACCCTGAAGTCTGTAGTGACGGCTCTGCCGTATCCCGATCGAGATGGTTCTCTGTGCCTTGCCATGACTGCTTCTAGCACAAAACGCCGCCGCCAACTGCCTTGGCTCCATCGCCACGGTCGCACCGTAATTGCGGGCATCGCCGGAACCGGTTTGGTGCTCACCAGCTATCTAACCGTGGTGAAGTTAACGGGCGCAAAGGCGGCTTGCCCCACAGAAGGGTGCGATCGCGTCCTGAACAGTCCCTATGCCGAGGTGTTGGGGATACCGCTGCCGCTGATTGGAATGTTGGGCTATGGCGCGATGTTGTTGTTGGCGCTGGCTCCCCTGGTAACCCAACAGGCCCGTAAGGATCTGCAAGTGCAGATTGAAGAGTGGAGCGGCTTGCTGTTGGTGGCGGGCGGCGCAGCGATGGCCACGTTCAGCGGCTATTTGATGTATGTGATGGTCTCGGAAATTCGCGAGACTTGTCTCTATTGTTTGGGGTCGGCGTTCTTTTCCCTGTCGCTGTTTGGCCTGGCCCTCAGCAGTCGCCGTTGGAATGATTTAGGGAAACCCATTTTTACGGCGATCGGGCTGGCCATCATCACACTGGTGGGAACCTTGGGGGTCTATGCCACTCCCAGCGGATCCAGTTCCAACGGCTCGGAAATGTTCACCATCAAGACCACTTCCGGCCCAGCGGAAATTGCTTTAGCCGAGCACCTGACCAAAGCAGGGGCGCAGGAATTTGGAGCCTATTGGTGTCCCCACTGCCACGAGCAGAAAGAACTGTTTGGCAAGGAGGCGGCCGCAAAGCTGCCCTATGTGGAGTGTGATCCTAACGGCAAGAACGCCAAACCGGATCTTTGTCGGGCGGCGGGAATTCGCAGTTTCCCCTCCTGGAAAATTGGCGGCAAGCTCTATGAAGGGGTGACTCCGCTCGATCGCCTGGCGGATTTGTCGGGTTATCAGGGCGATCGCACCTTCCGCCAAGGAAGCCTTCAGGAACTGCCAAACCGCGCCGCCCCGATCCCAGAACCCGCCCCTAGTCCTTAAACCCCAATGACTTTCAGCCCAACACCTGAGTTCAGGAGGTTGGGCGTTGTCGATTTTGGGGCCATGATGGGGAGTTGGGCCGGAAATCTTGAAAAATTTGCAAATGCTTCGCCGGATCAGGCAACTTTTCGCTAGAAAAGCTAAAACAGACGGAATTTGCGTCAGCAGCGGCTGATTAAGTCCCCCTGAGCACCACGGAGATGGACACTAGCTCAGCGGGGCCGGATACGGAACGCGGTGAACTCCAAAACTGGGTTCAGGTGCTGGGTGCAGATGCCATTCGATCGTGATCGCGCGTATGAGACCGGAGCTGCCCTAAATTGGCTGGGATTTCCATATTCAAGGCTCGCCCCCCAAAACCGTTAATTAAGCCGTAACGAAGCCAATTCAAGAGAGTGAGGTATCTATACACGATCCTTAATCTCTGAAGCGTTACGATTGAGACCAGGAGCAGTCAGCTAGAATCCAGAAAAGATCGTCAAACATCTTGCCGGGGGCGGCCACTTTTGACCTGGCCCATTTGGCTTGACTCGATCCAGTATTTCCGATCAGGGTGGCGTGCCAACGGCTATTCGCGATGTTCTGTTTAGGCATTCTGTTTAGGCGTTCTGTTTAGGCGTTTCGTTTAGATGCTCCGTTTAATAGTCCTCGTGATTTGATTACTCGATTTAATCACCCAAGCTTGATCACCCATCGATCAACCAACCCTGATCACTCTTGAGACCTCTGACAGTGGCTGCTATGCAGATTTGTCCCCAGTGCCAATGTGAAAACCCTGATGACAACAAGTACTGTCAGCAGTGTGGTGCCTCGCTCGATCGACTGCTCTGTCCGGAATGCGGCACTGAGAATCCCGTCGGTCAGCTCACCTGTAGTGACTGTGGCGAGGCGATCGGGACAGTTCTGCAAGCTCTTTTGGTGCCGCCGGAACCGGATGCCGCTTGGCCAAATCCCCCCGAGACCAATGATCCCGACCAGCCTTTTCTGCGCTACAAGCCCTTGACTCCGATTCGGGCAATTGATGCCAGCGCCCAATATCAAACCCAAGTGCTGGATCAACAGCCCTATCGACTGCGATTTTTCGATCGCTGGTTGCACCAGCCGATCGAGGGCGACGCGGAACCCACCTTGCCCCCCAGCTCTCAACCCGCCACTTACGAACTCTCGATCGAGTCCCAGATTCCCTCCATTGCCCAACCCTATCTGCTGCTCGATTCACAACTGGGCCAACGCTTGCCCCAGGTCTACGACACCTGGCAAGGAGAAGGCTGGCAAGTTCTATTGATTGAGGATCGATCGGACTGGAAATCCCTGAGCGATCTGTGGCGAGATCCCGACACACCCACCCTGCAAGTCCTGCACGATCTCTACGAAATGCTCGACCTTTGGGAAGAGCTAATTCCCGTGCAATGTACCGCCAGTCTGCTGGTGCTCGACAACCTGTGTGTTGACGAAGACAGCGTTCTGAGCCTCAAGCGTCTGCATGACCCCACCGCGCATCCGGAGCAGCCCACCGCCGCCAGCAGCCTCACGCACTTGGGCGAAGCCTGGCTACAGTTGCTGACCCAAGCGGAACACCCAGGAGCCGACTCCCTAATTAACCTGGCTCAACTGATTGCTCGGGGTCAGTTCACCAGCCCCGACGTGGTGCGCCAGCACCTGCGGCTCATTGCCGACAACTTGGAGCAAAAATCCCCCGTAGCGGCGATCGCCGCCACCAGCCTGAGCGAAAGCGTGGCCATGCCTTCTAGCTCGGTTGTTCCTAACGGTGGCAATCCGCTCGCTAATCTTCCCCTCAGCAGCCTGCGGGATGACGATGAGGACGATACGCCCACGATCGTCCTGCCCATGAAATTGTCGAGTCTGGATGAGGCGGGGCGCACCGATATTGGTCGCCAGCGCGATCACAATGAGGACTACTTCGGCATTTACACCAACTTCCAGCGCCTGGAAACCCCCAACGGCAGGACGGTTCGGGCCCACAATCTCTATATTCTCTGTGACGGGATGGGGGGCCATGCCAGCGGGGAAGTGGCCAGCCACTTGGCGGTCAAGACCCTTCAGGACTATTTCCAAACCAATTGGCAAACTGAAATGCCCCCGATCGAGGCCATTCGAGAGGGCATCTTCATTGCCAATCAGGCCATTTACGACGAAAACCAAAGCGAGCAGCGATCGGGCAGTGGACGAATGGGAACCACCCTGGTTTTAGTGCTTGTCCACAACTCCAAGGTGGCCGTGGCCCACGTGGGAGACAGCCGGCTTTATCGGCTCACCCGCCGTCGGGGTCTTGAGCAAATCACCACCG
The DNA here is from genome assembly GCF_014696485.1 of Limnothrix sp. FACHB-1083. Taxonomy (NCBI): domain Bacteria; kingdom Bacillati; phylum Cyanobacteriota; class Cyanophyceae; order Pseudanabaenales; family Pseudanabaenaceae; genus Limnothrix; species Limnothrix sp. FACHB-1083. Next base: position 49,443 of record NZ_JACJQD010000012.1, read on the forward strand.
ACCACGAAGTCGGACAGCGGGAAATTCAGCGCGGCATTGACCCCGATGCCGCCTACAGCCGCCCCGATGCCTATCAACTCACCCAAGCTCTGGGCCCCCGCGATAACACCGGAGTGGATCCAGAAATCCAGTTTTTGGATCTGGATGAAGATGCTCTGTTGTTGCTCTGTTCCGATGGATTGAGCGACAACGACTTGATTGAAACCCACTGGCAAACCCACTTAGCCCCACTGATTAGCTCTCGCGCCAACCTTGACCAAGGGGTTTCGCAACTGGTGGAGCTGGCAAATCAGCACAATGGCCATGACAACATCACGGCCCTGCTGATTCGAGCAAAGGTGCAGCCCAACATGGACAGCATGTTGATGTAGAGCTGGGCGCTGCTTGACGTAGAACTGGGCACTGAACTGGGCCAGTCGGCCAGGCTTCCTCAATGGTTTAACCAACATCCAGGAAGCCACGGTCGATCGAACGGGGAGCGGGCTGAGTTCCTAGAGACTAAATTCCTAGAACAGAGTGATCTTGGGATTTTCATCGATGCGAACGGTGAGCGATCGCTCGATTTGCCCTAGGTATTGGAGCTTCGAGATCCCACCCTCAGGATGAGTGACCGATCGCGCACGGATGGTCAACGAAGGCTTACCCCCCACTCGTCCAGGGGAGTAGAGGTCGATCGCGGCTTGCTTGAGGGTGGCCACCAACGCCTCCGCTGGTAAATCTGGCGAAACGGCGATCGTGGCGAGGGTTGCTCCCGTGTCATAAACCAGTTGGTAGGGGGCGGCTCCCTCAATGCGCGGCCGTTCCCGGAGGCTGAGGCCAAAACCAAACAACCCCGCCGCCACCACGATCGTGAACGCGGTGACTCCCACCAGTCGAAATCGCCAGGCCCAGCCCAACACAAACGCCAAAATGGTCAAGAGCAAAAACAGACCATCGGCCACCAAAGTCCACTTGGCCCCCTCGATCGCCAGTTCCGTCAGCCCTTTGCCATTCAAAAGTTGACTGAAATCCATCGCTTGCATTCCCCTTGTCTTCGCTATTTTTTGTCTTCGTTGTTTTTTAGATTGGCTATCTTTCAGATTTAGCTGTCTTGCAGATATTGAGCTTTCAACATTCTTTTGGCTATTACGAGAGTGCCCGAAAAGTAGCCTGAGGGGCGAACCAATCGCCAACAGTTGCGGGGGCAAGAAGCTTCAGCCCCTTGTCTGGGCTGGTTGATGAAACCCACAAAGCAGTAGTTTTGGCTTTTCAGACATCCTCTAATGGGATCTTTGAAAAGTTGGGAGTGCCCAAAAGTTGGGAATACCCAAACAAAGGGGTGGCTCACTGTCCACCCCTCAGACTCTATCGGTTTTGCTTCCACCGATGCAAGCGCACCACATGAGCGCAGCCGAATCAGCGCAACCGATTAGCTCCTCTGCATCTTGGCGATCGGGAACCGTTCTGCGATTTGGCCCCAATCCCCAATGGCTCAGGTTTTAATCGTCATCACCCTTGCCGAAGCGCTTACCAATACCGGGGGGCAGGGTGTCAAACGTCCGCTTGCCACCAACGATCTGTTTCGCCAATCCGGGCGGCAGACCCAACAAACCACCGCCCAAGCTGATGTTGGTGATGTTCGTGATGTTGGTGATGTTCGTAATATTGGTGATGTTCGTCACGTTGGTGGTGGAACCGCTGAGGCTACCACCCGTAGTGCCGCCGCCTGTGCTGCCGCCTGTGCTGCTACCGCCGCCCGTGCTACCACCCGTGCTACCGCCCGTGTTGGTGTCCGGCAGGCCAAAGATGCGGAAGTTGCTGGCAACCAATTCTGCTTCGGAGTAGATCTTCAGCGAGAAGCCCGAGGAAACCTTGACGATCGAGAAGAAGTTGCCATCTTCGTCGCGGCCCTTTTGGGTCACGGCTTTCAGCACATCGCCACCGGACTTGAAGCCCAAATTCGCCGCCAGGGCAATTCGATCGTCCTTCGTAGAGAAGTCATAAATCGTCGCTTCGCCGGTCAAGGGGTCGATCGAGCTGCTGCCCGTCGTGGAACCGGTTGTGCCCGTGCCCGTCGTACCCGTACCAGTTGTACCTGTGCCCGTGCCCGTCGTGCCCGTCGTGCCCGTACCAGTTGTACCCGTGCTCGTCGTACCCGTGCCCGTAGTCCCGGTGGTGGTTCCGAGCGTAGTCCCCGTGGTGGAAGTCGAACCCGTCGTGCCGCCCGTGGTCGATCCGCTCGTGCCGCCCGTCAACGAATCAGAACCCGTAGTGGCCGTCACATCCAACTTGCCAAACAGGAACACATCCTTACCAGCGCCACCCCACAGGGCATCCTTACCGTAGCCACCCTCGATCGAGTCGTCACCTTCGCCACCCAGGATCGAATCATCGCCCTGATCGCCCACCAGGATATCTTTGCCAGCGCCACCGACAATAAAGTCATTGCCATCGCCGCCAAAGATCAGGTCATCCCCAGCATTGCCCGTCAGGATGTCATCGCCACCGAAGCCAAAGATCTTGTCATCGCCACCCAGGCCATTGAACACATCTTTGTTGGAACCACCCCGGAAGAAATCATCTCCCTCGCTGGGCCGGTCAGACAAAGGCGAATTCGTGAAATCTGCATCCCGTTTTTCCTTGATGCCGAATTCTAGGAAGTGCTTGAACAGGTTCTTGACCTGTCCGCCCTTGAAGGCCTTGGAAAGGTCTTCGTTGAAGTCCAGGTAAAGGTCTTGGTTGAACTTGGGTGAAGGGCTGAGACCCTTGGCAAAACCAACCGCTTGGAAGTGGGCAAAAGCGCTGCTGAATTGGCCGCTGGCAACCGCCGCTGCGGCATCCGGATTGGCTTCCAGATAATACTTGCCATCAAAGAATGTGCCGCTGTTGCGTCCTTCCTTGACCCCAACAGTCAAGAAGTGCTTGTAGCTGTAGGAAAACGACAGATTGTTGAACAGAATGAACCCGTCAACATCACCGTTAGTCTTCAGGTATTCATTGGGGTTGAAGAAGTAGCTGCCCACCCGCCGTTCTTGAACACCGGCTTTGATGAAGTGTTCGAAGGCGCTGCGGAAGCCGCTAGCTTTCAGCGAAATCTTCAGGTCAACGTTTAGCTCCAGATATGCCTTCGGATCGAAGACCAACGAAGGGGCCCGATCTTCAAACTGTCCAACCGTTAGGAAGTGCTGATAGGCGCTCTTGATGGAGCCACTTTGCACAGCGGCGACCACATCAGGATTTTGCTCCAGATAGAACTTTTCGTCGAAGCAAAGGGACGGGTCGATCGCGGCTCCCGTTGTGGTTCCGGTGGGATCGGGGGTTGTACCCGTGGTTCCAGTCGTGCCCGTGGTACTCGTGGTTCCGGTCGTGCCGGTCGTGTCTGTGGTTCCGGTCGTACCAGTTGTTCCAGTCGTCCCGGTGGTTCCCGTTGTGCCCGTAGTCGTGCCTGTGGTTCCGGTCGTTGTCCCGGTGGTTCCGGTCGTGCCCGTGGTTCCAGTCGTGCCCGTGGTTCCAGTCGTGCCTGTGGTTCCAGTCGTGCCCGTGGTTCCGGTCGTGCCTGTGGTTCCAGTCGTGCCTGTGGTTCCAGTCGTGCCCGTGGTCGTCCCGGTAGTTCCCGTGGTCGTCCCGGTGGTTCCCGTCGTACCGGTCGTGCCCGTGGTTCCCGTAGTTCCGGTGGTTCCCGTCGTGCCCGTGGTTCCGGATGTGGTGGTTGGGGTGGTGGAAGTTGGAATAACTACAGTGTCCGTGGTGGGTGTTGTAGCCATGGTTGTTGATGTCCTCAGATATTGCTGATTAAGTCCCTAGATCTCGACTGGATGAGACAGATGAACGGGCTTGTTCACCTGCCATTTCGATCGCAGTCCATGGGCTGGGCAATCGTATTTCGAGCGATCGGGAAACAATGATTTGCTGATGGTGCGTTATTTCACAGCCCACAGCCTGCATCGAAATAATTGCGATACACCCAAATGCTTAGGATTGAAATTTCCTATAGCCGATCGATTCAGGTCAGTTACTGAGTCGATCGGTTTGCTGTTACGAGCTTTTGGCATCTCTGCCTTGTCAGACGAAGGGTTCCCAAATTGGTTCCCGTTCAATTTCTAAAATTCTGGATATTTTTTTGCATGGGTCTGTGACCATAATTTTTTTGAATTACTGTGAAATGCATGATAGTTCCCGCAGAAAGTTGGGTAATCTAAGAAAATTTGCAAGATTATTTTTAGCGGAATTTTTTAGGATCACAACCGCAAGACTCTGCTGCAAGAGAGCGATTCGAGCCTGGCAATAACTCCCAACTTCTACAGGATGATTGACTGCGAAATCAGACGCTTATGCCAGGTTGAAAACCGGCTAATGGCCCCGTGACTGTTGACCCTAATTTGCTGATCCCTCTCTTTGCCCAACCTTTGCCCAAACTGATGTTCTGAAGGGATGCTTGGGGTAGGGTGGAATGGGCAGTTAACCGGATGCGCCGGGCTTGTGGAGTTGCACTGTGGATCGGTTGGACTATCGTGGAGCGCTGGTGGTTTTGGCGGATGGGATGGGGGGACAGTTGGGCGCGTTTTATCGATCGCTCCTGGGAGATCCGGTGCGATCGATCGGTTCGGGCTATTGGGAATTTGGGCTAACGGGCGGTCTGCGCTTAGGAATTTTTCGGCCCCAACCCGAACAGATGGAACGCTTTCAGGGCGCAACGGGGGGCTTTTGTCTCTGCTTGGAAGTGGTGAATTTGGATCAAGCGATCGCCCTGGTGAGCGATCGGGGGGCCACCTTGGCGGGGCCAGTGCGCATTGCGAGCCACGGCCGGGAAATTGACGCGATCGACCCGGCGGGGAACCGTTTGATTCTCTATGAGCCAAATGAATTGGCGAATTCTGGAATTAAGAATTCTTGAACTCAAGGACTTGAACTCAAGGACTTGAACTCAAGGACTTGAACTCAAGGACTTGAACTCAAGGACTTGATCGACAGCTATTGATCAAAAACTAAAGAACTGAGCCACTGGCGGCCAAAACTTGCTCGATCGCCCGAGCAGCCCCATCCTCCTCCACAGACGGCGCAACCCATTGGGCGATCGCCTTGACCGGTTCCGGCGCATCCCCCATGGCCACCCCCAAACCGGCATAGGCGATCGCTTCCGAATCATTGAAGTTATCGCCCACAAACATCACCTGATCCGGCCGTAAACCCAACTGTTGCTCCGCCAAGTGCCGCAGTGCATTGCCCTTGTTCACATCCGGGTGCGCCACCTCCAAAAAGGTGGACACGGACGTGGTGAGGTAAGCTTCCTGGGCACAGTAGCGCTGGCGCAGTTTTTCCAAAAGATCGCGGGTTAAGTGGCGATCGGGACTGAGGGCCAACACCTTCGTGGGTTCGGGGCCCTGAGCCAGCACTTGCCGCAAATCTCCCACTTCGATCGGGGTCACGCCCGTGCGATCAGCATAATCTTGGCTGGCCGGTGTCAGTTGGCGAATCAGCAAGCGATCGTTCACATACAAATGCACCGACAGGCGATCGCCCCAGGCCGGCTCCTCCAAAAAGTCAACCACCTCCCGCGCCACAGTCCGATCCAGCGGGCGGTGAAACAGTGGCTTGGGCTTAGGGCGATCGGCCGGTTGGCTGTGGTCGGGTTGATCCATCCAAGCCCCCTGATAGGCAATCAGCGGTAGGGGGGTTTGAATCTCCCGATGAAACCGCAACGCCGAGCAATACATACGCCCTGTGGCAATGGTGACAGCCAAACCCCGAGCCTGAGCCGCTTGGATCGCGGCCAGAACCGGGGGATTAATTTGGTTATTTCGACCCGCGATTGTGCCGTCAATGTCCAACACAATCAACCGAATTGCACGGGCCAAATGATGGGGAAATGGCTGCTGTCCGCCACTGCCCGATTGCCAAGCTTCTGTAAACACCATCGGAAGGCCCCTCGCCCTGAAGTCACGGCTTGAACGCTCCAAAGTCTAACGCTCTCCCCAGGGCCAAACCTAGCCAAGAACGGTCTCTGGCAGGGGGAGGGCGATCGAACCATGGAGCATTCAGCAACTACGCGCAGCCGTGGGGCTAGGCCGCAATGGCGCATCGGGAATACATCGATGGTGAGTCTACGAGTCCAAACAGTGGATCCGCCAAAAACCCAAACTTGGGTCGCCACACCACTCGCAACCATCCACAGCCTTCGCTAAAGTGGTTGGTCGCGAGCATGGCCACTATTGCGGATTGGATCCAAAAGGTTCTTGGCCAACGCCAAGGTTTTCATAACTCCCTTCCAGGGAAGCCCACAGGGATTGCAGTTCATGAAAAGCTTCCTCGGGTGAGAGCTTGCCGTTGGTCTCCAAGTTGCAAATGAAGCCAACTCGTTGGGCAAACTCTTGGAGGTTCGCGTTAAAGACCAAATTCTCGGGGCGAACTACGCCGCGATAGGTGGAGCAAGGAGCGATAAAGGTCGCATGGTCTTTCATGGGATAACCTCCAGGTCATACACGATTTGTGAATGGACGAAGAGGCGATCGCGAGCTTCCGGAAGATGTTAGAGCAGAGGGTTAAGGTCTGATTGCACCTGGTTGGAGGATAACGCTGGGCGATCGCGGTAACGGCGTGAGTTGGGCGCGAACGAAGCTCCCTTAAGGGCTTCTTAACCTAAGTTTAACCTAGTTTTGGAATTTTGGGCCTGAATTTGGAAAATTTGTCAAGCACCTGACCTGAACTGGACTGGGTTAAGGTTTTGCACCCGATCAAGACATCAATATTCCAGGGAGAGACTAGATTCCAGGGAGAGACTAGGGACTGATCGGAAAAAGATCCGATCGCTGGAGAAATTGATTAGTTTCAGCATCCCTGAAGTTGCGGAGAAACACTGCGATCGCGATCGTCCTCCAGCCCGATCGACATCATCACGCCCCCCTTGGATTTTGGTTTTGCACTCTGGGCTTTTCGCCCTTGGCTTTTTCTCCCCTCAGTCCAGCCAATCAGGATCGTTCAATGCCTGATTCACCAACGTTTCAAGCGACGTTTCCGTTAGGGTTGCAGGGCGCGAAAAGCCGAGAACAATTAACCATCATGGAGGAAACCAGGGCTTTTCGATGGGCCAAGGCCCAGTTCCTTAAGGATTCGAGACGATTCGTCAAAAAGATCGGAAAGCTCGGGAATGGTTCTGATTATTTCGGTTAACCGTGAACCATCGCGGAGAGCCTTACGGGCCGTGGCGATCCACTGAACTCAGCTCCCCGTTTGCCCTCTAAGGCTGTCCCGTTGTCAATCAATTCCTATCAATCGCCATCGAAATCCAACGATTGATGGCGACAGTATTTACAATTGGTTACTAAGTAACTGGTTCAGGCAACGTTCGCCATGACTTCAGCGATGACTCCTGTGTTTGATGCGACGGATCCCAAACGGGCCACGATCGAGGCACGGGCAGTGGCAGAGGATGTTTCCGCGCCGGTATCGCCAAATCAGGGGCCCACCGACGACGAAGACATCGAAACCTATCGATCGCCCCACTACGACCCAGACGCGATCGACGCGGCCTATCGAGGACGCTGGTGGGCGGTGCTGCAACGGGCGATCGCCGTTTTGTGGCCCTGCTTCATGTTTGCCTTTGCGATTTGGCGCGATCGCCAGAGCAACCAAGTCAAGCGCAACGAAGCCCGCCGCGCTCGCCAGTTACGAGAATTACTGACCCAGTTGGGGCCCGCCTTCATCAAAGTGGGCCAAGCCCTTTCCACCCGACCCGACCTCGTGCCGCCGGTTTATTTGGAAGAGTTGACCCAACTGCAAGATCAATTGCCAGCTTTTCCAAATGAAATTGCCTACCGATTCATTGAGGAAGAATTGGGCGATCGCCCCGAAAATTGCTTTGCCGAACTCAGCGAAAAACCCGTTGCCGCCGCCAGCCTGGGGCAAGTCTATCGCGGCAAATTGAAAACTGGGGAAGCCGTTGCCGTGAAAGTGCAACGCCCCGGACTCACGGAGCAAATCACACTTGACGTTTACATCATGCGTGGCCTTGCCAAATGGGCTATGAAAAATGTCAAGCGACTGCGGAGCAACCTAGTTGCCATTACCGATGAATTTGCGGCCCGCATTTTTGAGGAAATGGACTATTCCCAAGAAGGGCACAACGCAGAACAATTTGCCAAGCTCTATGGCTCCATGGCAGAAATTTACGTGCCCAAAATCTATTGGCAATACACCGGCAAGCGGGTGTTAACCATGGAGTGGATTTCGGGAACAAAGCTCACCAATTTGAAAGAAGTGGCCGCACAAGGCATTGATGCCACCCACTTGGTAAATGTGGGGGTGCAGTGTTCTCTGCGGCAATTGCTGGAACATGGTTTTTTCCATGCGGATCCTCACCCGGGCAACCTGTTGGCCATGCCCAATGGTCGATTGGCTTATCTCGATTTTGGGATGATGAGCCGAGTTAAAAAATATCAGCGCTACGGACTGATCGAAGCGGTGGTTCACATGGTGAATCGCGATTTTGCTCGATTGGCAGAAGATTATGTGAAGCTGGAGTTTTTGACTCCTGACACCAATTTGGAGCCAATTTCCCAAGCCCTATCCGGTGTGTTTAGCAATGCGTTGGGATCGAGTGTTTCGGAGTTGAATTTCAAAAACATCACCGATCAATTGTCAGGGGTGATGTATGAATATCCGTTTCGAGTTCCGGCTTACTATGCCCTGATTATTCGATCGCTGGTGACCCTTGAAGGGATTGCGATCAATGTGGATCCGGAATTCAAAGTGCTCAGCAAAGCCTATCCTTACATTGCCAAACGATTGCTCACGGATCCGGCTCCAGAACTGCGGGCTTCGTTGCAAGATTTGCTGTTCCGGGAAGGAGATTTTCGTTGGAATCGGTTAGAAAATCTGTTGCGCAATGCCAAGGACAGTGCTGATTATGATCTCAATGAAGGGATCGATCGGGCAGCGGAGTTTCTGTTGTCGGAGCGTGGGGAATTTATTCGCCAGCAGGTCGCCAGTCGGTTAGTGGAAGCGATCGACGCGGCGGGCCAAAGTGCTTGGCGATCGCTCCTGGACAATTGGGGCAAGTTCCTGAACCGCAACCCAGGCAGTCCGGCAAGTTCCAACCCGGGAACCAACCCCAGCGACCCACGTGAAACCCTGGAGCGGTTGCAACGCATTTGGCAGTTGCTTCAGGAAACGCCTGGGTTTGATTCCATGAAGCTGTTGCAGTTGGCGGCGCGGATTCTGGTGCGGCCGGAAACCCAGCAGTTGGGTCAACAGATCGCCGGAGAGTTAGCCCAACGAGCGATCGCCCGGTTGATTCGGGAGGTGTTGGTGGCGCGATCACCCCAGCCAATGACCGATTCCAAGGCGGCCGTCCCGATCGCAGCTCTGCGTTAGGCAATCATCGGGAAAATTTGGATCCCTTGGGACTGGTGCTCAGGGTTACTTGAGGCTTAATTGAAGGGTTACTTGAGTAGAAGGCGATTGCTCGATCGGGCGATCGCCTTCTACGTTCAGAGCGCGATCCTCAGTTACCCGGCGACCCCGCAGTAGCTCGCCCAGCATTGGCTAACCTAGCATTCCTTATTCCTTGAGGGTCACCGTTGAATTTATTTCATATGAATTTATTTCATAACCCAATAACGATAAAAAGATAAAAGACCATCAACGGTTAAATTAAGAAGCGGTTGGCTGGCCGATCGCCACTCCTCCCGAGACCCGATCGCCCCAGCCCCAAAAACCGCACAATTAAATCAATTCACTCGATCGATCCCACATCGCTTGAAATCGCGTCGAGATCGCATCGACTGAAATCAACCGCGAGCGCCTGCGAATAACTGCAAGCACCTGGAATCACCCGTCCTTCAAGCGATTGATTGAACTCAGGGAAGCTAGGGCAACTAGGGCAATTAACGCAACTAGCGCAACTAGCCCCATTCGTGGGCTGGCGTTTGAATTTGAAATTGTTTTGAGAAAATTTGAAAAAAGGAGATCAAGCCGTGGTGGTTGCTGCACCGATTGGGGTTGAAGGAACAACGGATCGATCGACGGCGATCGATGTGTTGATTGTCGGCGCGGGTTTAACGGGCTTGAGCGCTGCCCACCGCTTGGTGAATCACCCGGGCAACCGAGGGCGATCGACCCTGGTGGTGGAAGCGCAAAACCGTGTGGGCGGCAACATCACCACCCGATCGGCCGATGGGTTCCTGTGGGAAGAGGGGCCCAACAGCTTCGCCCCCACGCCAGAGCTGCTGAAACTCGCCGTGGAAGTGGGGTTGAAGGATGAGCTGGTGTTTGCGGATGGCAAGCTTCCCCGATTTGTCTACTGGGACGGTCGGTTACAAGCCATTCCCATGAGTCCCGGCGCATTTTGGAATTCCACCTTGCTGAGCGATCGGGGCAAAGCCAGACTGCTGTTAGGTGCGGCGGGTTTTGTGCCCCCGATCGTGGGTGCAGCCATTTCGGCAAGGGGCGGCGAAGAAACCGTCCGTGAATTCTTCACTCGCCACCTGGGTCAAGAAGCCATGGAGCGCCTCGTGGATCCCTTTATCTCGGGGGTTTATGCCGGAGATCCCAATGCCCTCAGTGCTTCGGCGGCCTTCCGCAAAATGGCCGCCATGCAAGCGGCCGGTGGTGGCTTGGGAGCCGGGGCGGCGCGAATTCTCTGGGCTAAACGCCAAGCGGCCAAGCAAGCGCCCCCAGCCGATCCCCGCTTACCCAAGCCCAAGTCCGGGGAGTTGGGATCCTTCCGCGAGGGACTGCAAGCTTTGCCGGAAGCGGTGGCAAGCGGTTTGGGCGATCGGGTCAAGTTGGGTTGGCAGGTGGCAGCGATCGCCCGTGATCCCCAAGGTACTTACCAGGTTGCGATCGCCAGCCCCGATGGCCCCCAACAGATCACGGCTCGATCGATCATTCTGGCCACCCCGGCTCCGGTCACGGCTCAACTGCTAGAACCCCTCGCCCCCCGAGCCAGCACCGCCCTCAACGCCATTCCCTACCCTGCCGTTGCCTGCGTGATTTTGGCCTATCCCGAAACCGCCTTTGCCCAGTCTCTGCGCGGCTTTGGCAACCTGATTCCCCGCAGCCTGGGCCTGCAAACTCTAGGAACCATTTGGGCTTCCAGCCTGTTTGCGGGACGCGCTCCCCAAGGTTGGGCCCACCTAATCAACTTCATTGGCGGCGCACAAAATCCCACCCTGATCCACAAAACCGAAGACGAAATCGCCCAAATGGTTCATGCGGACGTGCGGCGGATTTTGCTGAAACAGGACGTGCCGCCCAAGGTGCTGTCGGTCAAACTCTGGCGACGGGCAATCCCGCAATACACGATCGGGCATGGGTCTCGCCTGGCCACCTTGCACCAGGAGCTTCAGCATTGGCCTGGCCTCTTTGCTTGCAGCAACTATGAAGGCGGCGTAGCGCTGGGTGATTGCGTGCGCCATGGTTGGGAACAGGCCGACGCGATCGAGCAGTTCCTCGGCAGTCGAGTCTAGGCAGTCGAGTCTAGGCAATCAGCCCCTACCCACCCGATCGGGAGTCTATTTTTGGATTTTGGATCGCGTTGAATTGTTTTGAATTACGTTCAACCATTTCTCAAAGGGCGCACAGTTCTCCTTTCGCTGTGCGCTCTTTGTTCTAATACCTGCGTTCTAATAGCTGCTGGTTGATCCCTACTTGTTGATCCCTACTTGTGGATGATTGGTTGATTATTGGTTGTTGATCCCTGTTTGTTGATTGTTGTGCTTTTGATGATTGTTCTGGCTATGTTGCTGATTTTTCTAGTTTTCATGTCTAGATCTGCCCTTAAATTCATTTTTTAATTCGTTTATTGATTGATATTGTTCATTTTCTTATCTTTTTCACAGATTTTTACGATTTTCCTAGCTCCTAGAGAACTGTTGACCAACTCGCCAACTAGTTCACGGCCATTTCACCGGTCGGCCCTTAGCACTCCCATTTTTAGGCGACTGCATTGGAACTGCTACTCGTTTAGTCGTTACCGTTTATTGCGTTCTGATCGACGAAAATTTGGCTGATTTGTGAATTTTTATCGCGAAATTTCAAGAATTCTCAAGCTTATTAAAGGTTAGTTGCAAAGCCAGGCCTTTCCCAAACACCCAGCTAAATCGGGATGGTAATTTGGGACAGCACAGCCGCTCATTAGCGGTTCTTATTAGTGCCTTTTGTTTAAGAAATCATCAAGGGAAAAAACCATGCAACCCGAGCAAAAAGATTTGGTCACTGGTGTTATTTCCGCTGCCGTTGGAGCCGGTGTGGCGGTGTCCTTCGCGGTAGCGTTCGGCCAAAGCCCCTGGATCGCGATGGGCATTACGGCTTTTTCGGCAGGTGTGGCCCTGTTGGTCGATCGCACCGGCTTGATGTAGTCGCCTCGCTGCGGTCTCTTTTCCTAAAATACGGCTCCCTAAAACAGGGAAAGCTGATCGTTTTGGGAATTGTTTTGGGATCCGAGGCGATCGCCCCCAGTCTGATTCCTGCCCATTGCTGCCGCGCCTTCGGTGATTGATAACTGATTCCAAGGCAACGGGGCGATCGCGGCCACGGCCGGAACCGTCGCCGCCTCTAGTAAAGCCTGAAACTGGCGGGCCGTGTGGGGCGAATGCTCCTCGATCGGGCAATGGACAAAAAAATACAGTTGCACCCCTCGCTCCAGCCAGCGCAACACTCGATCGCGCCATTCCAACAAATAAGCCTCATTGCGCCAGGCTTCCGGGTGGGAAATGAACCGGACGATCGCGAACTCCGCCGTTACACAGGCTTGCAGCGGCAAATCCGGTTTGCGGCGCTGGGATTGCCGTTGGGGATCGTCCCGGGCCAAATCCAAACCCCGATAAATGGGCCGCGTGTCCAACACCACCCGACCAATCCCCAGCTCTCGTAACCAACCATTGAGGCGATCGCGCCAATGGGGCAAAAACCAATCCCGGTGACGCACCTCCAAAGCCAAAGGGACATTGGTTGACTGTCGCCATCGGCTCAAAAACTGTCGCAGATCTGCGCTCTGGCTGGGGCCGTAGCTAGGAGGAAGCTGGGCAAACAAGGGCCCGCACCGATCGCCCAAGGCCGCCGCTCGCTCCGCAAAGGCCAACGCTGCCGGCCCGCGATCGAGCAAGGGCCCCAGATGGGTCACATCCCGAGGCAACTTCAGGCAAAAGCGAAATCCATCGGGAACCAATGATCCCCAGCGCTGCACCGTGGCTGCCGTGGGCACACCATAAAACGTCGTGTTGCCCTCAACGGCCCAAAACCGCTCGCCATAACAACGCAGGGCTTTTTGCCCCGAAGTTCCCGGCGGATACACCGAACCCACCCAACCGGGATAAGACCACACGGCACAGCCGAGCCGAAATTGCCAGTCGATCGCCATACCCTATTGCTATACCCTCTATTGCCATACCCTATAGATCCTTCAAAATAGATCCTTCAGAGTATCTTGCAATCATTGCTTCTCCAAAATGTCCCACAATCCTCCAGGGGGCATGACCCGTCACGGGTCAAGCGACATCCAAATTCAGTAGCCCTCGCCCATAGATCAACTCCCTATTAGTCGCAAGCCCAATGATCCTGGCAAAATTACGCTCAAAGACTGACTGTGATTGATTTGTGTTCGTTTGGGTTTATAGGGTCTGAGTCGCATTGATTGTTCTGAAGTTTAGGAAACCGTCGTTCAGAAAATTCTTGGCGATCATTGTCGAGAAAAGTCAAATTTTTCAGGATTTTGAGCTTATTTTGGGCAATTTTTGGGAATTTTAGAACTTAGCCCCTATTTGCGCCTCTTCCATCAACCACAAGCGCAGAACCATTTGGTAATGGTTGATTCACAGTTTCATCCATTACCCGAATCAGTGCATTTCTTCCGTAAAAACCCTGAAATCAGACTGCGGACATTAATCTCAAGACAACTCTATCCCCCAGGACAAGCCACCATCAGTAACACGCCTTAAACGCAGGGGCCAGAAAAACTAAGAGGTCAGAAAAACAACAAGGATCGGAAGTATAAATTGTTGTTGATGGCAACACCAACTGGGTCAGTGACCCAGCAAACTTGCAAAGTAGTTCAGGCAGTTTCAAGGAGTTGAAAAATGAAGCAGGCCTCGATCGCGAGGCCGCGTGCTGGGAGAAACGCGGGGATGGATCAATGCAATAGTGACTCTGGAGTTAACCGATGTTTGGACGTAGCAAAAAACTAATGCCGTCAGTGACCTATTTGGCTGAGGGAAGTGATTTTCAAGGAAACTTAAGAGTCCAGGGCGGTTTACGGGTTGATGGTGCGGTGCGGGGCACGGTGGAAGTGAATGGGGATTTGGAGATTTCGGCGACTGGCTCGATCGAAGGGCCCGAGGTCAAAGCCGGCAACATCATCATTCACGGCACAGTGAAGGCCAGTATTGTGGCCGAAGGAAGTCTGACCCTAACGCGCACCTCGCGCTTGGAGGGGGACGTGGTGGTTAGCGCCTTGAATATTGAGGCGGGGGCTTTCTACGTGGGCCACATTGTCACCAAGGATGCCAACCTATTGCCCGTCGCTCCGCCGATTCCCAAATTGGTGGGCCGCAGCGAGTAGGGATTTCCAGGGATTTCCTAGGACACTAGGCAAGGTGAGAGGGGGCACCATGCCGTGAACAATCCATCAACCATTCAAAAACAACTGACCAACGACCGGGCCCCAATCGCCGTCGGGACTACAGATCCTACTGACCATTGAGATCATCGAGATTGGGTCTATCTCCTGGGGTTAGCGGTTCAGCCTCAACGACTGCGGCTTAACCCTAGGAGATAGATCCAGTTCTCTTGAGGGGGGTGTGGGCTTGGCAGGGCAACGGACAGGTGGGCCAAACCCGATCGAACCCAAATCAACTGGGACCCAAATCAACCAAAACGCTGATTTACGGCCTCAGTTTCACGATCTCAGTCACCGATTTCAGTTGCCCGATCGCCCGGGATATTCGGGATACATGTCACGGGGGCGATCGCGCCCGTCAATGCATTGGCCCATGGCGGTGGTGAGGTCACTGGTCACCTGGCGATTCAGGGTGGTGACGCAGCGGGCAAACCGTTCGGGCAGCAAACTGCGACGACAGTGATCCAAAACGGCGCTGCCGTCAACGGCTCCGGCCCGCGAGATGCTGACCACACAGTTGGCGGTGTCGATCGGGCGGCGAGCTTGCCGACAGGTTCTGAGGGCCGCCTCCGCTGAGATGGTGGTTTTTTCGTCAATTCGCTCCACGCAGTCGCCCAAGTCCTCGGGGTGGAGCACATAGGCACAGGAGCTAGCAATCAGGTCGGGGCTGATGTTGGAGTCGCGCAGGTCGCGCACACAGCGATCGTATTCGTTGGCTTGGGCAGCGGTGGGGGTCAGCAGCAGCGGCAAACCCAGGGCGATCGCTGCGATTGTGGATTGAAGTTTCATCGCAAAGTTCAAGCGGTACTTGTGATGGGGACTTGATGGGAACTAGATGAGGAACTGTTGAGCCGTTGGACGATCGAGGACGGGGCGATGGGCAAACGAGGCACATCCTCGATCGGGAACAGGGGCACGGTCGGCCGTTTCCACCTCCCTAGGCTAGAGCTTTTCTGGGCTGGCGCTGCCCTGAACTCTAAAAATTGGTGCGATCGCGGTTGGCGGCCGTGGCCCGTTCGATCGTCGTGGCCACCGTCACCGATCCCAAATCGCCGTCGGCCCGGGTGCGGAGGCTGAGGCTGTTGGTTTCCACCTCTTTTTCGCCCACCACGGCCATCACAGGAATTTTTTCCTTTTCGGCGTTGCGGACAATTTTGCCCAGGCGATCGCCCGAACCATCCACCGTGGCCCGAATGCCCGCCAGTTGCAGTTGCGTCACCACTTGGTCGGCGTAGTCGCGGAAATTGTCACCCACGGGCAACAGCCGAATTTGCTCGGGAGCCAGCCAGAAGGGGAAATCTCCGGCGTATTCTTCGATCAGGATGCCCACCAGCCGTTCGATCGAGCCGAACGGGGCTCGGTGGATCATCACCGGCCGCTGGCGGCTACCATCGGCGGCGACGTATTCCAGATCAAACCGCTCCGGCAGGTTGTAATCCACCTGCACTGTCCCCAGTTGCCACTCGCGCTCTAGGGCATCCTGGAAAATGAAGTCCAGCTTGGGACCATAGAAGGCCGCTTCACCGGGGGCCTCAAAGGAATCCATGCCCAGGGTTTGCACGGCCGATCGAATGGCGTTTTCGGCCTTATTCCAGGCCTCATCGGAGCCGATGTACTTGTCGGAGTCGGGATCGCGGAAGCTGAGACGCGCTTTGAAATTCTTCAGTTGCAGCGCCCTGAACACCGTCAGGATCAGATCCACCACCTTCAGAAATTCCGCATCCAACTGCTCGGGCGCAACAAACAGGTGGGAGTCATCCACGGTGAAGCCGCGCACCCGCGTTAGGCCGCCCAACTCGCCGGACTGCTCGTAGCGATAGACCGTGCCGAATTCCGCCAGGCGCATCGGCAGCTCCCGATACGATCGCAACTGGCTCTTAAAGATTTGGATGTGGAAGGGGCAGTTCATCGGCTTCAGCACAAAGCCCAACTCGGCGGCCGCCTCTTCCGGCGACTCGGCCATCATCGGGAACATGTCTTCCTTGTACTTTTGCCAGTGGCCGGAGGTTTTGAACAAATCCACCCGGGCAATGTGGGGCGTGACCACGGGCAAATAGCCGCGTTTCACCTGTTCGCCCTTGAGGAAGTCCTCCAGGATCGATCGCAGCATCGTGCCCTTGGGAGTCCAGAGGGGCAAGCCGGGGCCCACGGGATCGGCAAAGATAAACAAGCCCAAGTCTTTGCCCAGCTTGCGGTGATCGCGCTTCAGGGCTTCTTCCTTGCGGCGTTTATATTCGGTCAGTTGCTCGGGGGTTTCCCAGGCCGTGCCATAGATCCGCTGGAGCTGGGCCTTGGTGGCATCGCCGCGCCAATAGGCTCCGGCCACGGTTTCCAGTTCGATCGCCTTGGGGTTAATTTCCGAGGTGTTTTCCAGGTGGGGCCCGGCGCAGAGATCCCACCACTGATCGCCCAGGTGATAAAGGGTGATCGGTTCGGTTTTGATGTCGTCGAGAATTTCCAGCTTGTAGGGTTCCCCGATCGCCTCAATCCGGCGCTTGGCTTCCTCGCGGGACACCTCTTCGCGAATCACCGGCAGCTTTTTGTTGATGATTTTGATCATCTCTTTTTTGATCGCCTTCAACGCCTCTTCACTGAAGGGTTCGGGGCTATCAAAATCGTAGTAAAAGCCGTTTTCGATCCAGGGGCCGATCGTCACTTGAGCCTTGGGAAACAAGCGCTGCACCGCCATGGCCATCACGTGGGAAGTGGTGTGGCGAATTTTTTTCAGCGTTTCCGATTCGCTAGTTTTCGGCAGGGTGATTTTATCAACCTGGTCGGCGGCGGGCAGGGGACGATCGGGCAATTGCTGAACCATACCAACGAAACTCAACAACAGTAGAAAGCGACGGTCGATCGCGCATCGTGGCTACTCTAACGCTAATTGACGACGTGGCCCGACTTTTGGTTCGCGAACCGCCGCTTGGGGCCTTCTATCTTAGCGAGGCCCGCGATCGGGTAGCGTTTCGGGACAGGACGCTCAGGGGCACAATCAGGGCAAATGGGCGGAAATGGGCAATTTAGGCGCGATCGCTGTCGGGCAAGCTATAGGGCACAATCCCGTTACCCTTGCCCGATCGGGCCCGATAAAGGGCCACGTCTGCCCGGTGCAACAACTCAGCCGCCGTGCGGCCATGGTCTGGGAAACTGGCAATCCCGATCGCCACGCCAATTCCTTGGGGCGCAAACTCCAGCAGGGACGCATCCAGCGACGACAACAGTTGGCGCAACCGCTCCGCTCGGCGACAGGCTTCCTCAATCTCCGTGTTGGGCAACAACAGCACCAAGTCATATTTGCCGTAGCGCCCCAGGGCTTCCAACTCAGAAATATGGTTGCGCAACCGCATCACCACCCGTTGCAACAAATATCGGCTGGTATCTTGGCCCGAAAGGCGCTCCGCCACAGCCAACCCATCCAGGGCGATCGCCAACAAGCTCAAGGGTTGCTGGGCACGAGCCATACTTAACAAGTCGCGCTGAAGCCGCTGCTCCAAATATTGCCGATTAAACAGTTGCGCATCCTCATCTTGAAGCGTCACCAGGTTATGTTTTTGGCGCGATTGCATATCAGACAAGGCCAAGCCCAAGTGCTCCGCCACGGCCGTGGCCATGGGTTGGTATTCGGAAATCAGACGCTGATTGGGCTGGGTGCAAAGGTGCAACAGGCCCAAGGTTTGCCCCCGCCCCACCAAAGGCATACAGAGAGATTCGCCAATGAACCCCTCAAAGGCGTGCTGACAGCGCAGGTTTTGCGGCCCCGATTCCACTCGGTGCGATCGCCCACGCCGCAGGGCCCAGCAATGGCGAAAGGCAAAGGTCGATTGGCTGGAGAAACTATCGCCCCACTGGCTGATCAGGGAAAATACGCCCTTGCTGTCGTCGTATAAAAACACCCCTCCACTACAGCGGGGAAACAAAGCCATCAACACACTGGGCAAGGCGCGGCCCGCCTCAGCGATGCTCAGGCAAGTTTGCAGCAGACCGCTGAGATCGCCCAGCAGTTTCAACTCCTGGTTACGGCGCTCTAGGGTATCAATCCAAGCCTTGAGCTGAACATTGGCTTCGGCCAGGGCCCGCTCGGCCCGTTTGCGATCGCTGATATCACGCGCCACCCAAATCACGCTGCTGTGGGAGGTGGGGGCAATGTTGGCAATGAACCAAGCCTCCTGTTCTCCCAGCCGCAGGGAATATTCCAAGGACAGGGAACGTTGTTGCCGAATGGCTTCCCGCGCGGCGGCCAACCAAGGGCCCGATCGGGTGGAATCCGTCAGAATTTCCACCATCTGATTAATTAGCTCCCCCCCATGATTTGACACCTGGGCCAACTGGGTAGGCATCACCCGCACATGGGCCTGCTCCGTTGACAGTTCCAGCACCAGATCCGGCAGGGCTTCCAACATGCCCCGCATTTCGGCATAGGCAGTCATTAACTGCTGCTCGGCCAGGTCACGGTGATCGGCCTGTTGTTGCAGGCGCAAAATCAATTCTTGGGAAACGACCATCAGCGGCAATACCCCGAGGGGCCGCAGTCCCCCATCCACCACGGGCAAAATATCGAGGCCTTGGCGGGTAAACAGATCCAACAGGGTTCGGAGGCCCTCAATGGTGCCAATCCATTGCCCCAAGTCCTTGAGCAAGATTGGTTGGACGGCCTGGGCAATGGTTCCCAGCAACCGCGTGGGCTGAGTGGCCAGGGCCCGCAAGAGATCCCGAGGCAAGACCACGCCCTTAAGCTGATTGCTTTCGAGAACCAGCAAACAACTCGATCGGGCAGCACTATCGGGCAGAGCCATCCAGCGCCGTGCCGCTTCCGCCACCGATCCAGACGCTGAGCCTGTGGCAAAGGTTCGTTGAACAGCCGCTTCAATTTCCATGCATCCTGGCCACCGACAGGCTCAGACAGTAGATTGCGCAAGATATTTGAGCATTGGGGTTGCGGATTTCATTGCGGATCTCCATTAATGTCATCGATCGCCTGATCTCCATGCAGATGGCTCTAGGTCAATCGATTTCATTAAGTTTGATCGCCTTGATCGCCGTCGATTTGATCACCTTTCGATCACCTTGACCCACCCTCGATCGCCCCAATTTTCCCGATCGCTCTCACCCAATCACTGGATTTAATGGATTAGCGCAGTAGCGATCAGTTAACGTGATCGGTCTGATCAGTCTCATCAATGGGTACTGATCAAGGGGGCTGTGAATCTCAAATTGATTGTGATCGATGATGGGTCAATCAGTCGTTGATCTGAGTCCCGATCGATTCCCCCAGTGCATCACGCATGATCGGTCATGAAATCACTCATGCAGTTGATGGCGAGCCATCTTCCCTTGATCGATCACAGGGGATCACCGGAGATGCAAGCAGTTTCATCAAGGGCGATCGCCCCATGACCCCTCGGCTGTGGCTCGATCGGCATTGATTAAACGGATGGATGAAGACAATCGATCTTAGAACCGCAAATCGTAGACCGCAAATCTAGGCCGCAAGCGCAGGCAGGCGATCCCGAACCACAAGCAACCGACCACAGGGCTGTGCTCATCTACCCTTGCTGTGTTCAGTGCTGTGCTCAATGTTTGGCGGCCAACAACCCCAAGTCAACCCAAACCAACCCAAGCTCAATCGATGATCGGCCCCGAACTTAACTCTAACTTAGGGCCGGAGTCTCGGTTGCATCGGCTCACGGGGTTCACCATTCCCCAGCCGCCACCGGCCGCTCTCCCCAAAAGCCGCCAAACCCAATTGCCAAGCCCAGCGATTCGGCCTAATTGCCAAACCCAATTGCCAAACGACAGCCATTTGCACCCTGTCTGGTAAAATTTGGGAGACTTCTACCGTGTTCGGCTTCTATGGGGTCAACTGGGGATCGAATCGCAATTGACGCAATGGGCGGCGACTATGCCCCCGAAGAAATCGTCGCCGGAGCCGTGCGCGCCAGCGAAGAACTGGGGGTTAAGGTTCTGCTAGTCGGTGATCCCCACAAAATCGAGGCTTGCCTGAAAGAGCACAATGCTGGTTCAAACCTCGAAATTGTGCCCGCCGATGGTGTGGTGGAGATGGATGAAGAGCCATTAACCGCCCTGCGCCGCAAACCCAATTCTTCCATCAATGTGGCCACGAATCTGGTCAAGGAAGGCCGAGCCGATGCTGTGGTTTCGGCGGGGCACTCGGGCGCGTCCATGGCGGCGGCACTGCTGCGGTTGGGACGAATTCCGGGCATTGAACGCCCCGCGATCGGGGCCGTGTTGCCAACCCAGGTCAATGGCAAGCAAGTTTTGATCTTGGATGTGGGGGCCAATGTGGACTGTCGCCCCAAATTCCTAGAGCAATTTGCCGTGATGGGTTCCATCTACAGCCAACATGTTTTGGGGGTGGAACGGCCCAACGTGGGCTTGGTCAACATTGGCGAAGAGGAATGTAAGGGCAATGAACTGGCCCTGCGGGCTCATCAGTTGCTGTCGGAAAATCCCGTCATTCACTTTGCGGGCAATGCCGAGGGGCGCGATATCCTCTCAGGTCAGTTCGATGTGGCTGTTTGTGATGGCTTTGTGGGCAATGTGCTGCTGAAGTTCGCGGAAGCGGTGGGCAGCGCGATGCTTCAGGTGGTGAAGGAAGAACTACCCAAGGGCACACGCGGCAAAATTGGGGTCACGGTGTTGAAGCACAACCTGAAGCGCATTAAGCAACGGGTCGATCATGCGGAGCATGGGGGCGGTTTGTTGCTGGGCGTGAACGGGGTTTGCATTATTGGCCATGGCAGCTCGCGGGCCCCTTCAGCCTTTGGGGCCATCCGCCTCGCCAAGGCGGCTGTGGAATCTCGTGTGATTGAGCGAATCCAAGCCCAGTATCAACAAAGCGTGCAGCAGGCTGTTGCTTCGGAGAATTAATGCAAACGCGATCGCCCTTTGGAATCGCCCTCATTGGCAGCGGTTCAGCTTTGCCGGATGGAATTTTAGACAACCTCGCCCTAGAGCAGTTGGTTGAAACCTCCGACGAGTGGATTGCCACGCGGACGGGAATCCGTCAACGGCGTTTGGCGCAACCGCAGGAGTCCCTTACGCCGTTGGCCGCAAAGGCTGCTGAGCGGGCGTTGGCGATGGCGGATCTCCAGGCGGCTGATTTGGATTTGATTCTGCTGGCCACCTCCACGCCCGATGATTTGTTCGGGAGTGCTGGGGCGATCCAAGGGGCGATCGGGGCGAGCCACGCGGTGGCGATGGATTTGACGGCGGCTTGCTCGGGGTTTGCGTTTGGCTTGGTGACGGCGGCTCAGTTTTTGCGATCGGGTGTTTATCGCAATGTGCTGCTGATTGGGGCCGATGTGCTCTCGCGCTGGGTGAACTGGAACGATCGGGGCACTTGCATCCTGTTTGGCGACGGGGCAGGGGCTGTGGTGTTACAGGCGATCGATTTGCAGGAGCAACCCGCCGCTAGCGATGCTCTGCTGGGGTTTGAGCTACGCAGCGATGGCTCCATGAACCATGTCTTGAACCTGGCGGGGGAGACGATCGAGCAGCCTCTCAAAAACGGAACCGTGGTGGGTCAAGGCAATTTTCAGCCGATCACCATGAACGGTCAGGAAGTCTATCGTTTTGCCGTTAAGCGGGTTCCCGAGGCGATCGAGAAGGCCTTGCATCGGGCGGAACGGTCGATCG
This sequence comes from Limnothrix sp. FACHB-1083, assembly GCF_014696485.1. Classification (NCBI taxonomy): domain Bacteria; kingdom Bacillati; phylum Cyanobacteriota; class Cyanophyceae; order Pseudanabaenales; family Pseudanabaenaceae; genus Limnothrix; species Limnothrix sp. FACHB-1083. Next base: position 71,686 of record NZ_JACJQD010000012.1, read on the forward strand.
AGCAAGTAGATTGGCTGCTGTTGCACCAAGCGAATCAACGAATCATCGATGCGGTGGCCGATCGCCTTGGTTTGCCCCACGAAAAAACCATCAGCAACTTAGAGCGCTACGGCAACACATCCGCCGCCTCCATCCCGATCGCCCTTGATGAAGCGGTTCGTGACGGACGGATTCAGTCCGGCCACACCTTGGCCCTGGCTGGGTTTGGGGCTGGCCTGTCTTGGGGCGCGGTCATTGTCCGTTGGGGCCGCTGACCGCCACAGCCCAACCGACTCACAGCCTTAATCTCACAGCCTTAATCTCCACGAATTGGCAAGCTGATCAGAAATTCTGCACCTTGGCCAATCTCGGATCGCACCTCCAAGCTCCCCCCGTGTTTATCCACAACAATTTGGCGGGCGATCGCTAATCCCAACCCCGTTCCCTTGCCCACGGCTTTTGTCGTGAAGGCATGGTCAAAAATATTCGATCGCACCGCTTCGCTCATCCCTTTCCCATTATCCCGAATAGCAATTTGCACCTGTTGATCCACAACTTGGGTACAGATTGTAATTTGTTGCGGATGGGCAACCCAATACTCAAAGGGTGACCCCTGGGCCAACTCATCAAACATATCGATCGCGTTGGCCAGCAAATTCATAAACACCTGGTTCAGTTGCCCCGGAAAGCAATCGATCGGGGGCACATTGCCATAGTCTTGAATCACTTGAATCGCTGGGCGATACTCATTCGCCTTCAGTCGATATTTCAAAATTAGCAGCGTACTATCAATCCCTTCGTGAAGATGAGCCTGAATCTTATATTGGTTGTCCGCCCTCGAGAAGGTTCGCAAGCTATTACTAATTCCCTTGATTCGATCGGTTGCTAACTGCATAGACTTCAAGAGCGTCGGCAAATCTTCACTTAAAAAGTCTAGTTCGATCGCTTCCGCATGGCTTTCAATGGCCGATTCAGGATCCGGGTAATATTGCTGATAAAGCGATAGATGGCTTAGCAAATCTCCAATGGAATCCTGAAGATTTTGGATACTGCCATTTAAAAAGCCGATCGGGTTATTAATTTCATGGGCCACACCAGCTACCAAATTGCCCAACGAGGCCATTTTTTCGCTTTGCACCACCTGTAATTGGGACTGCTCAAGCTGGTGGGCATAGGTTTGGGCTTGCTGATATAGGCGTGAATTTTCCAGAGAAATCGCAGCCTGGGCACAGAGAAAGTTCAAGACCAGTAGGCGATCGTTCGTAAAAACATTGGCCACCGCGCTATTTTCTAAATATAAAATCGCCACCAACTGCGATTGGTTCAAAATTGGCAAGCACAACACGCTTTTAGGAGCGGTCTGAATCAAATATTGATCTGTGATGGGCAAGCTGGTTTGGCCCTGGTCAATCACCACTGTTGTCTCAGTGTTTTTCACGTACTGCACCAACTGCACTGGCAAAACAGGGCAAGTTTCCAAAGATTCTGTGCAGACTTTCACTGATTCTGGCTGGGCGATCGCCCGCACCTGCCAATCACCTTCGCCACCGGCAACCACCAGCGCACAGCGATCGCCACCCGAACATTGCAAAACAATTTGTGTTAGTTGCCGCAACAAATCATCTAACTGAATCGTACCGGCCAAGGTCTGAGAAGCACGAATGACCGCCGCCAAATCCAACATTTCATTCACGTCGGAAGCAGAAGAACTGGGCGTACCACTAACCTGGCCTGAAGAATTGTGAATTGCAGATGTGCGGAGTGCCGGCGGAATTGTAGCCGCTGCCAGCGTTTCTAAGGGATTAAAAACTGGCGCAGGCGATCGCAAAATTGGACTCAACAACTGTGGATAGCGTCGCTCCAAATCCGCAGTTTTGGCCTTCGCACCCCAACGCGCATAGCCATAGTAAGCCTCTTGCATATAACCGGCGGCCACCTTTTCTTTACCCCATTGGAGGTAGAACTTTGCTGCCAGCTCATTGGCCAGAGCTTCCTCATGGGAAAACCCACTTTTTTTAGCATCAGCGATCGCACAGTCATAGGTCTCGATCGCCTCAGTTTTGTGCCCCAACACTCGATTAACCTCAGCCGCCACCAATTGCCAACGATGGGCTTGATTTTCTGGCGCATACACTGCCCATTGATGAAGGCGATCTTGGGCCCCTTGCACTGACTCCCAAATTTTGACCTGTTCGGACGAGGTTGCCAAGGAGTGCTGCTGAAGCTCGATCAGCGCTTGGTAAAACACCCAAGTAGACATTGAAAAGAAGCCAATTCCTGCATCCTGATACTCTTGAACCCTTGGAATTAACGCTATAGCTGCTTCATGTTCTTCAAATAGGTAGTACAGGAAGATTTGATGCAAATAACCACTGAACAAAGAGGCTCGATCATTCCCCACCTTGAGGGAGGGAGCCAATTGCTCCAGATCAAAAACATCGCCCTGCAAACGATAGGGAACAGTCGATCTACCCAGGAGATTCAGCACCACTTGTCGATAGGATTGATGCGCACGCAAGGCTGCTTGCTGCTTCACTTGCTCAATCACAACTTCATGGCTCAGCAGTTCCTCCGCTAAGCCCAGCAGCTCTCGCCCACTCCAATATTGATGATTAGCATAGGTAAATAAATTCAGCGCTACACATTCCCAATCGCCACTTTCCAAGCCACTGCGGCAGCCTTCCAACAAAGCTGGAGTTACCTCTTGTAGCGGCTCGCACCAGTGACGAGCAAAGGTATTCACAACCAGATAAACTCGGCTTTTAAACGCATTAGCTTGCAATTTTTCCAGAAGTACCAGCGAAAGCTGCGCAAATTGATATCCTGCCGGAATATCATTCATGATTCCGCAAAGAACCATTCCGTAATCCGCATAGGAAACCACAGAAACTGCACAGTTTCCGTGATGAATTGAAAGGCTGATTTGTTTAAAAATCAGGAGTGGCAATAGAACCGGAGCTGCCATACATGCAGAGTGTGACAAGTTTGTCAAAATCTGCATGGCGGCTAAGAGTTTTGGATCTTCCATTGGTGGCAAATCCAGCAAACTCAACGGATCTTGCGCTTCCCAGGCCTGGCGCGATCGCTCGTAAGCTGCATTAATTTCTGCGGGTGTTGGCTGCAAGGGGAATTCAATCCCCAGTTGTTGCAAAACCTGTAACCCTAAATCAATCACTTGTGCAAATTCACTCTGTGCCTGCAAAACCAGCATTCGGGTTTCATAAACTTTAATTTGATCCAACACCGAAGTGCTGTGCTGCAAAATCACTTCGCCCCAAGTTTTTAGCTGTTCAAACTCCGTGTTGAAGTAGGCCGCTTCTAGGCGTTGTTGGTGTAGCTCAAGAGTCAGATCATATTCTTGCTGCCAAGCATCATTCGGTAACAAATCAATGCCCTGATTCAAATAATCCAAGGCGGCCCCATAGGCCGCCGAAGCAATTGCTTTGCGACCTGCTTGTAAATTTAAACCAACCAACTCACGCCGCTCAAAATCATCAGTAATTAAATGACGACCCAAATTGAGGTGATTAACGATTTCAAAAATTCGATCCTCTTGATCACTTTGGGTAAAGTGCTGAACCAACAGCCGACCAATTCGGTAATGGAGGGCAGGTCGCTCCGTCTCCGCAATTAATGAATAGGCCGCTTGCTGAATGCGATCGTGTAGAAATCGATAGGTTGGGTTCAAGTCATAGGGGCGATCGCCCTGGGCAGTCGCTGCCGCTTGAAAGAGCTTATAAGCCTGATTCACGGGCACAATCATCCCTTCCTGAAGCGATCGCCACAGTGCGGCGGCCGCTTCCATCAAAGATTGCTCTGCAATCACTGCCAATGTTTCTAGATCAAACTGATTACCAATACAAGCCGCCAACTGCAAGCCTTGCTGAGTTGCAGGGGGTAGTTTTTGCAGTTGCGCCGCCATAAACTCCACCACATCATCAGCCAAAGCGAGGACATTAATTTGTGCTAGGTCACATTCCCAATAACAGTGGTTGGCATTAAAGGTGATGTAACCCTCTTCATGCAGTGTCTTCAAGAATTGTGTTGTAAAAAAGGGATTTCCCTGTGTTTTTTGATGGATCAGTTTTGTCAGTGGCAGTGCCAAATCAGGCAAACAATGAAAGGTGTCAGCAATTAAATGGTTTAAATTTTGAATAGTCAGCGGTTGAAGCGTAATTGTATTAACTATTGCTTGAGATTTTTGTAACTCTTGCAGAGTCAAGATTAATGGATGAGCCACTGAAACTTCGTTGTCTCGATAGGCTCCTAGTATCAATAAATATCCTTGATCTTCCATCAAGACTTTCAGCACTTGCAAGGAGGCTGGATCTGCCCATTGCAAGTCATCGAGAAAAATCACAAGTGGATGTTCAGTGGTCGTAAAAACCTGGATAAATTTTTGAAATAGCAACTTGAAGCGATTTTGAGCAGCCGTTCCCGACAATTCTGGTGCAGGTGGCTGTGAGCCAATGATGCGTTCTAGTCCTGGAATCACTTCCAGTAAAACCTGCGCTTGGTTACCCAATGCTTCCAGGATTCTTGATTTCCAATCTTGCAATTTTTGGTCAGATTCCGAGAGCAACTGCCCGATCAGACTTTGAAACGCTTGGACAAAGGCTGATAGGGGAATATTGCGATTGAATTGATCAAATTTTCCTTTAATAAAGTATCCCTTTTGGCGCGTAATGGGTTTGTGAATTTCATTGATGACGGCTGTTTTGCCAATTCCAGAAAACCCTGCAACCAGCATCAACTCAGTTTTTCCTGATTGAACTCGCTCAAACGCATCGAGCAGAGTTTTTACTTCTGATTCGCGACCATAGAGCTTTTCAGGAATTAAGAAGTGATCACTGAGATCCCTAGTACCCAACTCAAAATCTGAAATTGCCTCTTGCGCTTGTAATTGATCTAGGCAAATTTGCAAATCGTGGCCCAGTCCGCGAGCACTCTGGTAGCGATCTTCAGCATTTTTAGCCATCAGTTTCAGCACAATCGCAGAAACCACGGGCGGAATTTCTGAATTCAGAGCTGAAGGGGCGATCGGCTGTCTTGCCAAGTGGCAATGCACCAACTCCATGGGATCAGTGGTGGGGAATGGAAGTTGGCCGGTCAGCAGCTCATACAAACTCACACCCAAAGCATAAAAATCGCTGCGGTAGTCAATCCCGCGATTCATCCGCCCCGTTTGTTCAGGAGCCAAATAAGCCAACGTGCCTTCCAAGCTAGTGGGACTCTGAAGATATTGGGCTTCCCGGGGCAACAGGGAAGCAATACTAAAGTCAGTTAATTTAATTTTTCCCGAGGAGGGATGAATCAAAATATTGGCCGGCTTAATATCTTTGTGAATGACTTTTTGTTGATGCAAGTAATCCAAAATCACGGACAATTGCAGAGCGATAGACAGAACTTCATGTAAAGACAATGGCTGATTTTGAGCATATTCACGAAGAGAAATTCCTCCGAAGTCTTCCATGATTAATGCATAACTATTTTCATAGGCGGCCAGAGCATAGGAGCGGACGAGGCCTGGCATGTCCAAGGCTTGGGAAATCGTGTATTGATTCCGGAACTGCAATAATTCCTCAAAACTGGGATAAGTTGATCGCAGAATTTTAATCACAACAGGCTGTTGTGACGGTAACTGCATTCCGCGATAAACAGCAGTTCGAGAACCTTGGTAAATTTCTTCAATGAATTGATAACCCGATAGTTGACAATTTGCCAGCATTAGAGTAGATCCAGGAAAAGACGTAGAAATAGACAAGGAAACACTTTGAGATTTTTTCAACTATTTTTAAAATTTCAGTATATTAGTCATACATCTTGGTCTAATAAGATACAGAGACTTCTATAGCAAAATGGTTTTTCGCGTATTTTACTATTTTATAATCTTGAGGGACGCAATAGTTTTGGTGCGGCGATCTCCGTCAAAATTGGTGACCGTCCCAGATCTGGTCAGTCAGGCAGCTATGCTTTGATGCTCCATGATGATACCCAGGGTTATCCCAGCTCAAAACTGGTAATGCCAAATATCTGACCCAAAGGCAGCTCCGGCGAGCACCCTCGGTACATTCGGGCAGTTTCAAAAGCTGGTTTCATTTTGTATTTCTGGGCCAGTTTGATCGCCTGCGGATTAGGTTCAGGTACATCTAAATAGAAGGTTGACCCTAATGGAAGGGTGGCCATCAAGGCTTGGATAAGTGCATCAGCCAGATCAGGGGTTTCAGCATTGAGTGGGCCGATTTTGTAGCCGGTGTGGCACGCACGAATCACGCCATAGGCACAGAGCCGATCGCCCTGCAAAATTCCCATAGACTGAGCGTCAGGCTGATCAATCCAAGCCCGTAAAAATTGCTCGCGTTGCTCAGGAAAAAAGCGACGATCGCACTGTTTCAGTTGCTCAAAGGGGATGGCGGATAGCGGCACAAGGTCGGGGTGGAGTTGGTCAGCGCGATCGCTGATGCCCGCAAAGCGAATATTGCGATGGGCAAAGGTAAATCCTGATTTTTGATAATTCTCTTGTTGGGCAACCACGCCATCTAAGCCGATTGTTCGGCCTTCAAGGATCTCGATGGCACGCTGCCAAATTTGGATGCCATAGCCTTGATGCCGAGCGTCTGGGTGGACGATGTAAAACCCGATGAAGCCAAAGGAATGGCCGTATTTGACAGCGGAAATGGTGGCAATCGGTTGGCGATCCAGCTTGCCCACCAAAAATCCCTGGGGATCTGCTGCATAGAAACAGTCCGCGTCCTGTAGCCCAGGATTCCAACCCTCTACCCTCGCCCAATCGATCGCGATCGATAGTTCCTCGCGAGCCATGACAGCAATTTGGTAGTCCTGGGATGGAAACGACATGGGGTAATTCCTCAAGAACGGTCAAGCAAGCGGGCACTGCCCTCCGTTCTAGCAAGCGACGTTACCCGATCGCCTCAAAACGGCCGGCTAACTGACTGGGATCGGTGTTGTTGACAAATCCCAACACAACACCTGCGCCACGAATAAATGTCCCTGGCGTGGTGCGCAGATTGCCCACTTCCAAGGCGATCGCACTGGCCGTTAAGCCTCCCGCAAGGCCAATCACATCTTCAGCACTGAAGTCGGTGATGATGTCGGCCAGGGCGGGGTTACTGTCGGCGGTGGTGGGATTGAGGATGAATCGATCGACCCCAGCCCCACCCGTCAGCAAATCCACTCCCCGATCGCCACTCAGCCAATCATTCCCATCGCCGCCGATCAGCGTGTCATCGCCTTGACCACCGAAGAGGCTGTCGTTGCCCGCTTCCCCAAACAACAGGTCATTGCCCAGGTTGCCATACAGATCATCATCCCCATCACCGCCTTCGAGGCGATCGTCATCGCGACCACCGGAGAGAAAATCATTCCCACCACGACCGGAAAGGGTGTCGTTGCCTTGGTTTCCGGACAGGGTGTCGGGGCGATTGGTGCCGATCAACAGATCGCTGCTGGAAAGAGTCCGCGCGATCGTGCTGTCAATCCAACTGGCAAAGGCCGAAAGCCGGGTCGCCGCAAAAATTTCGCCGTAGCTGGTGTCGTTTGCGCCGGTCACGTCGGCTCCCGTGGCCCGGGGCACAGCGCCATAGGACACCACCCCGGCCACGCGGTTGCCAAGAAACAAAGGCCCCCCGGAGTCGCCACTGCTGGATCCCACTTCAGTGCTGCCAGTGCCCCGATCGCGCAGGCCAAAATCACGCCCTAGGCCATCATTGCGATCAGTTCCATTGTCAAAGTCATAGATCAACTGGGTTCCAGGCAACACGGCCACATTTGACTGGCGGTTTAAAACATCCCCTAGCCCATCAATGCGATTGGTTCCTAACCGACGAATGGCGGGAAAATCACCCACTAGTTCCCCAACGCTGCCCGTGCCCGGCTGACCATAGCCCACCAGGGTCGCTACCTGCCCCACTTCATCGCCGTTGCGGTAAATATCGTAGCGATCGGCCCCATCGGGAGCCGAAGAAGCAAGCCACAGAATCGCCACATCATTGTTGGAATCTGGATCAGAGCTGTCCCAGTTGGGGTGGACAAAAATTTGCTGCACCCGCACTGACTGTCGCCCCTCGGGCACATCGAAATACACCTGATAGCTGTTGTCGCTCACCAGGCGATCGCCCACACAGTGAGCCGCCGTCACCACATGCTGGCCCGACAACAGCAGCGAACCGGTGCAGTCTACTTGGCCACCCGTGCCATAGCCCACGACCCCATCAAATCCCTGACCCGTGGAGGACAAAAACCGCACATCATTCGCCTCATTGGAAGCAACGGCAATGCGCGAACGGCGATCGAGCGATTCAAGGGTCATAACTATCCATTAACCGAATTCATCAACAGGCCACTGCGGGATTCGACTCCGATCGGCTCGATCGGGTTTCCCAAACCAGCAATCTGCCCCCGCTGGCTGCAAAATTCTCCAGCGCTTGACTAATCGCCTGATAGTTCGCTGGGTTGATTCGATTCGGTGAACTCGGTTAAGGCAGTGAATTGGGCCGATCGATGAATCATCAACCATCAACGGGCGGCTTAACTCTCTTCGCTGGCCAAGTTTGGGCGATCGGGGGTTGCCGCTGAAGCGATGGTCGGTGGTTGATAGAACCCCGCCACCAGGGCCAACATTAACCAGAAAAGCGTGCTGACCTGGGGGCGATACCAAACCGTATCCACCAAACCATGGGCCAACATACCGGCCATGGTGGCCAAGGCCGCCAGCAACCAGTAGCCCTGGCTGGCTTGCAGTTGTCGCAGTCGATTGAGGGCCCGTCCCCCTTGATACGCCGTCATGCCCAACAGCCAAACAAAGCAGGTGAAACCAATCACACCCGTTTCCACCAACACTTCCAAAACCACGGAATAGGCACTGAGGGCGCTGAACTTCGGCTTTTGGTAACGCGGATAGACGCGGTTGAAGGCCACATTACCGGGGCCAATGCCTAACCAAGGGCGGTCTTGGATCATCTGCAAAACCGCTTGCCAAACGTTAATGCGGAAGTTGTTGCTGCTGTCGCCCCGACCCGCAAAGATGCTGAAGACCCGATCGCGCAAAGGTTCCAAAGCCGCCACCGCCAACACCATCAGGGTTGTGCCACCGCCCAGCAGGGCCGGCATCGCCCAGCGTCGCCAAAAGGGAGTGAACCGCACAGACCACCAATAGAGCAGCAAAATTCCCAGCACCGCTAATTCCACCACCAGCCCAATCCAACCGCCTCGGCTGAAGGTGAGCACCAGACAGGTTCCATTCAGCCCCAACAGCACCACGCCTAAGATTTTTTGGATCCAGCCTTTCCAGGCCAAGATCGCTGCCACACTTAGGGGAACCGAGGCTTCTAGGTAACCGGCTAGCAGATTGGGATTGCCCAAATAGCTGTAGACCCGGGTTGTTTTGCTGAGGGGTGATTCTGGATCAACCCAGGTGGCCAGGGCATCGGCTCCAAAGATCCATTGCCGCAAACCATAGACGCTGGTGGCTAAGGCGGCCAGCAGGTAGACGGTGGTGATGATGGCGCGGCCCCGTTCCAGCCGGGTGACCCGTGCCAGAACACAGAAGAAGACCAGGTACAAAATCAACTTAGTCCAGCCCACGAAGGCGGCAGCCTGGACGGGCGAAAAGGCCACGGCCACGGTGGCGATCGCCCCATAAAGCAACACCAACAGGTGAATGGGGGTGAACAATCCAGGCTGATCGCCAGCTTCCGCAGCGGCAACGGGGCGATCGGTCACCGTTAGCAGCACCCAAAAAGCACCGGCCGCCAACAGCAACAGCCCCAGCAAATCCGTTTCGGCAAAGGGAGCCAAGCCAAAAACCGTGGCCGCCAACAGGGCCAGCAGGGTTTCGCCCCAATGCAGCAGCCAGCTACTTTGTCGCCAAGCGCTGAGGGCCCCAATCCAACGACCCAGCCAGCTTGTTTGTCGCCACTGGGTTAAGGCGACTCCAGAGAGGGTGAGGGTTTGCCCGATCGTGTCCCAATGGGTCATGCGAGGAGGTGGCGGCGATGCCTGTGTGGAAAACAGCACATTTAGCCTAGGTCGATCGGGGCCCAATGGCTAGCGATCGCGCCGCTGGCGGTTTTCCCAAATTGGCTCAACGATTCGCGCAACCCTTTGCGTGACCACCAGCACCACTACCAGCATCACTACCAGCGCAACCCCTAGCGCAACCCTTGGCTCACTCCTAAGACCAAGCCGGATGGCGCATCAGGGCATTCATCACCCGCACGCCCCGCAGTTGATTGGTGGTGGGCAAATGGCCTCGGGGCGCTGCCAAACTCCAGGTAAATTCACCGGGCCAGCGCGTCCAGTGGTTACCCTGTTTCCAGTTAATTTTGGGCCAGAATTTTTCCCAATCTTGCCCCACACCCAACCAAATTTCGCGCTGAATCGAAAAGCCAAATTTCCCTTCGGAATAGGTGCGCCACAGGCCATCAATCACTTGCAGATCGAGGGCGGGGAAGCGATCGACCTCGGTGAAGTACAGCCATTTGCGTTTGACGGCTTCGGGGCCCGCCAGCTCGCACAGTTTTTGGATGGTGATTCGATCGGCCTGATCAAAATCTTCCTCAAGCAACGCCGTTTGAATGGGTTGGTAGTCCACGGTGCATTCCCCGGGCAACTCCACCACCCCATCGGGATAGTAGCCTTCGAGGAAGTTGCGAGCCTGGGGCAAGTCGGCCCGGTTCAACAGTTGGCCGATGCGACCCAGCAGCGGATCGATCGTGTCAATGGCCAAGGGCTGGGGCGATCGATCCTTGGCAAAGTCGATCAGCAAGGCCACGCCATCATCCAGGGCCGCTAACGCCGGAAGGGCGGCCAATTGCTTTTTCAGGTTGCCGCTGTTGAGCGCGGTGGCCAGGGAGTCGAGGGCGGTAGACGGATCAATGACGGCGGACGCAGGGGAATCGCTCATGCCAACCTAGGAAGAACCAGCGTTTTCAAGAAATGGTTGTTAAAGGAAAATTGGCCGGAAATGGCGCATCAGGGACTACGGCGCAAACCCCAAAACCACGAGCGGATTGATCGGTTTGCCCAGGCTTCGAGATTGCAAATCATGATTACCAATCGTTGAGCGCTGCTCAGGGATTGGCTTGATCTTGCTGCTTAAGCTTCGGGAGCTTTCGGGAGCTTCGGGATCTATGGTACTGGGTTTCGCGGCCCTTGCCCGATCGCCCCGGTATTCCTCAGCAGCGCCTCTATGGGCCCCTGCATGGGACTGGTTCGGGCCACGAGCGATCGGGCTTCTAAAGATAGCCATGCTCCGCTAAAAAGTCGGGGGTGATGGCATAGCTCTCCCCCGCGCCGCCGTTCAGGGGGCCCGCTCCCGATCGCAGGAGTTTTTCAACATATTTCCCCAACACGTCCCCTTCCAGGTTGACGGCGGCCCCGGGCTGCAATTCCTGCAAGGTGGTGTGGGCGTAGGTGTGGGGAATGGCGGCCACCTTGAACCAGCGGCCATCGTCCGAACAATCGGCGATCGTCAGGCTGATGCCATCGATCGCGATGCTGCCCTTTTGAACGATGTAGCGTGCGACCCGATCGCTCGCCTGAAAACTCAGTTCCCAGGAGGTGGCCGTGGCGATCGCCGATTCAAACCAGCCGGGCCCGTCCACATGCCCCGTCACGAAGTGGCCGCCAATTTTGCTGCCCACCCGCAACGAAGGTTCCAAGTTCACGCGCTGCACTTGCCCCAGGGTGGTGCGATCGATGGTTTCCGGGGACACAGCCGCCACAAACCCATCGGGCAACAGGGTTTCCACCGTCAAGCACACCCCATTCACCGCCACGCTATCACCCAGTTCCAAGCCGGGGACAATCGCCCCGATCGCCTCGGGTTCGCAGGTAATTACCACCCGATCGTTCCCCAGCCGTTCCAGGGTTCCCAGTCCTTGCACCAATCCTGTAAACACCGCTGAGTCCTAATGCCTGATGCCGTTAAAAGCCACTGTTCAAAACTACTCAAAACGACCGATCAGAACCACTGATCAAAGCCGCGAAGCACCAGGGCTGGTTGTCAAAACTCTAGTGGCGAAATCTGAGTTCAGAATCGCAGCCGCTGGCGATGGTTGGCCACCGACAGCACCAGCCCGATCGCCACAAAATTGGTGAGCATTGCCGATCGCCCATAACTCAACCAGGGCAAGGGAATCCCCGTGATGGGAGCCAAGCCGATCGTCATCCCAATGTTGACCGTGATTTGGAAAATCAACATTCCCAACACGCCAATCGCGATCGCCGAGCCAAAGTTATCTTTCGCGGATTGGGCGATCGACACCAACCGCAAGCAAATAATCCAAAACAGGGCCAGCACCACGATCGAGCCAATAAACCCCAGCTCTTCGCCCACCGCCGCAAAGATAAAGTCTGTGTCCTGCTCGGGAATGAAGTTCAACTGGGTTTGGGTTCCTTTGAACAACCCCTGGCCCCAAAGCTCCCCCGCCCCGATCGCGATCCGCGACTGGATCAAGTGATAGCCCCCACCCATCGGATCCTGATCTGGGTTGAGGAACATGGTGATTCGGGCCTTTTGGTATGGCTTCAAAAAGTCCCAAAAGATTTTGCCCAACCCCCCGGAAGTCAGGTTCACCACGATCGCTCCCAAGCTGCCATAGATGCGCCAGGGCAGACTTTTCCAAGCCGCAAACCCCATCAGGGCCACCCAAGCCAACCAAGCGGGCAAGTAAACGTTAAACAACACGGCGGAAATGACCGGCGACACCAGCAGCGCCAGCCAACCGGGATTGGCATTGCCCCAATACAACATGCTCATACAAATCGACCCCAGCACCAACGTTGATCCCAAGCTGGGCTGCAAGAACACCAGGGCGGCGGGCACGGCCGTCACGGCTAGCACCTGAAACAAGCGCGGCAGGGTGGAAATGCTTTCTTGGTTGATGGCGCTGGCCAGGGTGATGATTAGCCCCACCTTGGCAAACTCCGAAGGCTGAATATTAAAGTTCCCGATCGTCAGCCAACGTTCTGCCCCCAAGGCCGTTGTCCCAAACAGCATCACCGCAATCAACAGCAGGTTAATGCCGCCATAGATCCACCAGCGCCAACGCTCCACTTCCTCATAGCGCGATCGAGCCAGCCAGAGGGCAATGATTAAACCAATGGCTCCCATCACCAGGTGTTGAATCCAGTTCGTGCCCCCGGAGCTGAGTTCGACGCTGCGGATGCTGATGCCACCAATGACGGTCATCACCGTGACCGCCAGCAGCAACACCCAGTCAATATCAGCCCAGGGTTGAATCAGCGATTTGAGATTCCAGCGACTGGAGCGCAACATGGAAGAAGCCATTGAGTGCAAGCAAAGGGCGAGGATTGGATCAAACAGTAGCGGAGCGATGGCCCGATGGTTCACCGCCAGTCGCCGGTAACGCCCAAACTAGTTCAGGCAAACTAGCTCAGGGCCATTACCGAAACCCGTGCCGCCACGGCCTGGGCGATCGCCTTCAGGGCCTGGGCTGAGGCCGAATCCGGAGCCGACACCACAATAGGCACACCCCGATCGCCCCCTTCCCGCACAGGCATTTCCAAGGGCACACAGCCCAGCAGCGGCACTGCTAATTCTTCCGCTGTCTTTTTGCCTCCACCCGAACCAAATAGGTCGTATTGGCGATCGGGCAGATCCGGCGGAATGAAGTAGCTCATATTTTCCACGATCCCCAACACCGGCACACTGAGCTGCTGAAACATCTTCAGCCCCCGCCGCGCATCAATCAGCGACACCGTTTGGGGCGTGGTCACAATCACCGCCCCCGCCATGGGCACAGCTTGGGCCATGGTTAACTGGGCATCCCCCGTTCCAGGCGGCATATCCACAATTAAGTAGTCCAACTCGCCCCAGTCCACTTGGTACAGGAATTGGCGAATGATGCCGTTCAGCATCGGCCCCCGCCAAATTACCGGTTGATCGGGGTCAATCAAGAAGCCCATGGACACCATCTTCACGCCGTGGTTTTCCGCCGGTTCCAAGATGTCTTGTCCTTGCCCCTGCCCTGGCCGCACCATCACTTCCGCCTGGGTTAAACCCAGCATGGTTGGCACGTTGGGCCCATAAATATCAGCATCAATTAGCCCCACTTTGGCCCCCGATTGGGCCAGGGAAACGGCAATATTCACGGCTACGGTGCTTTTGCCCACGCCGCCCTTGCCGCTGGACACGGCCAGGATATTTTTCACGCCGGAAATCCCCGCGCGATCGGGCAAGGATTTTTGTTGCGGCGTTTCAGCCGTCACTTCCACGTCCACCGACTCCACGCCGGGCAGGGTTTTCACCGCCCGCTTGCAGTCATCCACAATAAATTCCCGCAAGGGGCAAGCGGGGGTTGTCAGCACCAGGGTGAACCGCACAGCGCCGCCATCGATGCTGACGTTGCGGATCATGTTCAACTCAACGAGGCTTTTGCGCAGTTCCGGATCTTCCACGGGGCGCAAAATCTCAAGCACGGCTTCGGGACTGAGGGCGGTAGCAGTCATGGGTGAGTGGGAATTCGTTGGCGTAGCTGAGTCGAAAGCTGAGTCTTAATCGGAAGCTGAGGCTAAAAGAGATCCCGAACAGATCCCTCAGAGATCCCGAATTCACTGAAGTTTCCAAAGCTCGGACTACGGGGGCCGATGGTTCGGCCATGGCAGCGAGTCGGGGGGATTCAGGAACTTTTGGGTGATTCTAAGGATTTGTACTCAGAGTTTATATGTTTTGAAATCTTACCGTTTGCCGGTGGGCTGCTACCGATCGAGCAGAAGGCTCCTCATGTTCTGAACGTTCTGATTGTTCTCAGGGCTTGCAAGATCGCGACTTGGGAAAATCTGGGGAGGCTCGGTGCTCAGGGGTCTGGGTTGAATTCTAGAAGTTGCTTCTCCATCTGTTTGGGTATTGTTTGAGTTCTGTTTGGGTATTGATGAGTATTGATTTGAGTATCTGTTTGAGTCGCTCTCATGGCTCTGGGCGCTCCTCAATTTCAAGCTGATCCCCACCTTGATCTCAGTCTTGTTAAGGGAAGTTGGCAGGCGGCGGCTTAGGCGATCGGGGGCGATCGAGCGTTCGTACCAACGATTAATTGCGACTCAGCAGCAGGATTACAACAAAATTGTTAAGTTCTACGACTGCTTGGCCGGACTTTTAGGGGCCTCCGGTACGCTAGAGGGTCAATAGCAACCGTGGCACTGGTTGTCGTTTGGGTGAGGAAACTGACCCAACCGCCAGAACCTGTTTTCTACCAAGATCGATCGCCGTCCCCCGTCCCAGGCTGAGGGAGTTCCTAAATTTAGGTCGATCGCGGGCGTTTCCTTTTCCTAAAGCTTCCTAACAAACTGCGTTAGACATTAGCTATGACCGCATTCGCAACCCCCGCCAAGTCATCGATCACCCATCCCGAGGCCAACGGCCAGGCCCAACCCATGGTTGCGGGCGCACCGCCAGCCGACTCCCGTGAACGGGTTGGCCAATGGATGCGCCAAATTCAAGATGAAATTTGCCAGGGACTGACGGCCGCCGATGGGGCGGGTCAGTTCCGTGAAGATGCCTGGGAGCGGCCCGAAGGGGGCGGCGGGCGATCGCGCGTCATCACCAACGGCGGCGTATTTGAGCAAGGCGGAGTCAACTTCTCGGAAGTGTGGGGAACCCAATTGCCCCCTTCGATTTTGACCCAGCGCCCGGAAGCGGCCGGTCATGGCTTCTACGCCACCGGTACCTCCATGGTGCTGCACCCCAAAAGTCCCTACATCCCCACGGTTCACCTCAACTACCGCTACTTTGAAGCGGGCCCCGTGTGGTGGTTTGGAGGCGGCATTGACCTCACCCCCTACTACCCCTTTGTGGAAGATGTGGTGCATTTTCACCAAACCCTGAAGGATGCGTGCGATCGCCACAATCCGCACTACTACGACACCTTCAAGCTCTGGTGCGATGAATATTTCTTCCTGAAGCACCGCAATGAAACCCGTGGGGTTGGCGGCATCTTCTTCGATTACCAAGACGGCACCAACGAACTCTATCGCGGCCCCGATGCCCAGGGCCCCGCCGCCCAACACAGCAAGCAAGTGGGCGTGCCGGCTCAGCGCAATTGGGAAGAGTTGTTCGGCTTCGTGCAAGATTGCGGCCGAGCGTTCCTACCGGCCTACGTGCCGATCGTTGAGCGTCGTCAGTCCCAGGAATATGGCGATCGGGAGCGAAATTTCCAGCTTTATCGTCGGGGACGGTACGTTGAGTTTAACTTGGTGTACGATCGCGGCACGATCTTCGGGCTGCAAACCAACGGTCGCACAGAGTCAATTTTGATGTCCTTGCCGCCACTCGTGCGTTGGGAATATGGCTACCAGCCCGACCCCAACACGCGGGAAGCGAGTCTCTATGAGATCTTCCTGAAGCCGCAGGATTGGCTCAATGCACCCCCTCAAGTGCCTGGACTTGCCTAGCAGCTTGGGGAAAACGGCACTCCGAGACCACTTAAGTCTCCTGGGGTGCCGTGATACAATCCGAAGGAGACTTACCTGTCGAGCGCTGCTTCCGATTGCGTGGTGCTCGTAGCCGGTGCGATCAAATCGAAGCATCAAGCCCCCAGCTTTGTTTCGATCTCCGTGTCCTGACCGGGATCGTTCTTTGCACGTCCACTGGCCCCCGAGTTTGGGTATGGTCATGAAGTGCTTGCCGATCCGCCGCTGTCCTCAACACGATCTGTCGGCCAGCCCCCTTCCTAGTCCCCCAAGAGCGAACAATCCATCATGGAGCAGAAGACCCACACGACCAAAGATGGCACGACGGTAATTGTTCTCACCCCTGAAGGACGGCTGGACATTACGACAGCCTGGCAATTTCGCCTCAAACTGCAAGAATGTATTTCTAAGCTGAGTCCTCATATCGTCGTGAATCTCAGCAAGGTCAACTTCATTGACAGTTCTGGCCTCACCTCGCTCGTTGCCGGGATGCGGGATGCCGATAAGGAAAAAGGCAGTTTTCGCCTCTGTCAGGTACACCCCGAAGCCAAGCTGGTTTTCGAGGTCACCGTGATGGATTCCGTATTTGAAATTTTTGATAGTGAAGACCAAGCCCTTGAGGGCACTCCTCGCACGATCGCTAGCTAGGCCTTCACCCTAGCGCGCCATCTGCCCGTTGCAATTAGGTTGTTATCAAACAAAAGGGGCGATCGCCTCCTAGGCAGCGCAAGCCCAGGGCTGCCCGATCGGGAACAGCCAACCTTTTAGCTAGCGCATAGCATCACCCACCACAAGCACTGGAAGATGAGTCCCATGGATCTTCCGGTGCTTGCGGTTTATGGGCCAAATTGGGTACTTTTTGCCTCCGGCCACTGCTCGCGCCACTCTTCGCGCCACTATCTGGCAACTATCTGGCAACTATTCACAACCATTGCCATTGCCCACGGTTCCAGAGCTTGACTGAGGCTGCCCAGTGACGTGACGGATTCGATCGACCCGCCTAGTCACGATCCAAGAGCCATGATAAGGGGGATGATCAAATATTGCAGGACAGTCGCAGTCTTTAAGAATTTTTAACGGCCAGACCTGTGCTAAGCCCTCGGGCAAGGATGAGAATAGGTAAAAGTTCAGTATTGCCCGCTACTAAGCAACAGCCATAGATAAATTTGGTGCGTTACAGTAGGGTGCATTTGAATCGAGCCATACCGAACCATCCGAATCGATCGCCAAGAGGGCCTTCTATATGCTGCAAACGAAACTGCGTTACTCGATCGACGAGATCCGAGACGAAGCCCGCCATCTCGTGGAAACGGGAAACGTGGATCGTCATCAGCCCCTCTATGTCCTCTGCCAATTTATTCCGCCTCGGGAATGGACTTGTGTGGAGTTTGAGCTAGAGCGGTGTGACTATCTACTCCGGGACTGCGTGGGAGACCTGCTCAGTCACGAAGAATGGACTAACGATTAAGACCAGCAGCCCCATCAAGCGCACATTAATTGGCTTGCCAAACCCTAAGCTATCGCGTGAGATGACGTGGGCGCTGTTACCCATCAAATTTGCAAATTTCGCTCGCCAGATCAAACAATCAACTGCCGATCGGCTGAGGCACATAAATTCTCCCACTGCGATTCATCCAGACCTATTCGGATTCAGCTTCATTGAGACTCACCCAAAGATCTAAGCAGTCCTAATCAGGTCTAGTTAACTCCGGTTGAATTTATTGCATTGATTAATTTGACTTAGTTTATCAATCAATAGATTGCACGGAACATCGATCGATGAATCTCCATGGATATCTGAAACCACGCTGAAGTAATTTAGACTGCCAAACGGCACAACTATTGACCAGGCAAGGAGCTGACGTTCCTTGCCTGTTTATGTTTAAACTGTTTTACTAAAATATTTTCAGAAAAACTTCTACTACAGCCCTTATCTCGATTACTAAGCACAGTTGTCTGTAGG
The DNA here is from genome assembly GCF_014696485.1 of Limnothrix sp. FACHB-1083. NCBI lineage: Bacteria > Bacillati > Cyanobacteriota > Cyanophyceae > Pseudanabaenales > Pseudanabaenaceae > Limnothrix > Limnothrix sp. FACHB-1083. The sequence continues at coordinate 90,077 of NZ_JACJQD010000012.1, forward strand.
GTGGGCCGTGCCCACCGAACCGTTGATTCATGGCATTTGCGATATGACGTGCCAATTATTTTAAGTAAAGGCTGTATCTAATTTTAGTTTTTAGATGGCTAAGTTTTTGGATTTTGAAGAGAGCTTAAGCAAGAAAATTTGCAGAAAATAATTTACAGAAAATAATCCACAACAGGAAAATCAAATAAGAAAACAAGGAGCAAAAGCCCCTTGTTTTATCAGCGATCGATCAGTTGTATTTGGTTGTGTATTGAGTTGCTGTGTTGACTTGCTTTTGAGCGTCGAAGGTTTCAGTTTTGAGACTCAAACCGAAGGCTCAGGTAAACGCCTTAAACCACTTGTTCAATTTCGGCAATTTCGGGGATCACTTCCTTCAGACGACGCTCAATGCCCATCCGCAGGGTCATGGCCGAGCTGGGACAAGAACCACAAGCACCTTGGAGACGCAGCTTGACAACGGGCCCGTCAATTTCAACAAGCTGAACGTTGCCGCCGTCAGCCATCAGGTAGGGGCGCAGTTCATCAAGGGTGGTTTCGACGTTTTCAACAGTGAGGGGTAGGGTCATGGCGAGCGTTCTGGATTTAGCAAAACGAATGAGGATTTTCCTTGGAGGGATGACCTCAGGGCGGGCGATGGATAGGTCGCTGGATCGTGCGATCACCCGTCCTTTAGTGTATCGCCTGACTTGATTACTTTTACAACAGGCAAGTTGCTAAATCTGGTTCATGCTCCCGAGTCGTACTCTTGAGTCATGCCCGTAATTTGACGGGATCTCAGTTCATGGCGAATCGCTCACGGCCAGTTGCCCGGGCCGCTCGTTCGTGGCTGTTCGTTCGTGGCTGTTTGTTCGTGGCTGTTTGCTCGTGGCTGTTAGCGCACCAAAATCGTGAAGGTCAAGGGAGGAAGCTCCGTTTCGCCCACTTGGGCCACGGACAACCGGTAGCGATCGCCCGGTTTGACGTTCCGCATGGACAGGCGCAGGAGGCCTTCCCCAGCCGCTTGCACCGAGGCTTGTGGGCCATTGAGAGTAGCAGTGCCCGTGCCGGGAAGCCGGAGGGTGAGGTTCAAGGCAGGGCGATCGGCTTGGGGGATGTAGTGGGCCTCAATTCGCAAAGCACCACCATCAGCTAGCCATTCTTGGGTGACCTGGGGGGTTTTGGCGCTGAGTTCGAGGGTCAGGCGGTTCAGCAGTTCCCGCGCGGCCAACAGGGCAATGGTCATTTGCTGCTGGGGGTTGGCGCGATCATATTCCACATATTCCATGGGAAAACGATTGGCAGCACCGGTACGCACGGCCGTTGCCCAGCGCAACACGACGGAGGCTTGGGCATTCAGCAGGCGATCTTGGTCGGGAAATAGCTCATCCACGGCTTGCATGAGGGCTACGCCTTCTTTGAGAGCCTGGGCGGCAACGGTTTGACAAGCGGCTAAGAGTCGTTCGGCCAATTCCGCTGGCAGGTTCGTGGGCAGGTTGAGCTGCTGGAACTGCCGTAGCCAGGGATTTTGGGGAACTTGGGCGATCGAGGGCGCGTCCTCGTAAGTGTCGCGATAATCTAGCGCCGCTTCAGACGACTCCCAAGGAAACAGGGGAGGGCGCTGGGAGGCTTCTAGAATCAACCGCTGTTTCAGCAGGGCGTGATAGCGCTGGTCAACGACGGGCATTGCATCAAGTTCGAGCATAGGATTCGCAACCGATAAATCGCTGGGAGATAGCGATCGCGCTGGTGCGGGGTTGATCGCCGGATCCGCAAGGGCAGCAAAGTCGCCCTCTAGGAGGTCAGCGGGATCGAAGGCATGGGCAGCGAGGGCCTGTTCGATCGCCTGATCAATCTCGATCGGCTCAAGCTGGGTTGCCCCAAGTTCAATCGGCTCAGGCGATCGGGACTGATCAGGGGTGGTTGTGGGGTCGAGTTCCTTGGCCACATCCAATAACTGGCCCAAGAGCTGCGCTTGCAACGCACCGGGAACGCTATCTAAGTTGCTATTCATCTGTCCCCCTCCTCGTTCCGGACTCTGTGCGATTACGAATTTCCCAAGCGGTTTCCAGCAACTTGAACCATAGCTTTTGCACTTGAGAAGCGCTGATCCCCATCGCTTGGGCCACGGTTCGATCGTCTGATCCTGCGCGTTTTAGCTCCACCAATTTGGTAATTTCCGGGCCCAGTTGATTGAGCAAACTTTCCCATTGACGAGGGGTTAAGCCTAAATCGCGCTCCAAATCCACATCAAGCCACTGGTGAACCAATTCCCAACGGTGGAGCAAGGCAAAGCGAATGAGGTGATATTTGAAACGTTGTTGTAAGTAATCGCGCTGACGAGCATCCAGCCCCAACACCTTTTCAATTTCGCTGGCGGATAAGTCTTTTAATCGCAGCACCAAATAGTTAACGCATTCCTCTTGGTTGCGATCGCGCAGATAAGCAATTAATTCATCCACAACCGCCTGGCGCAGGGCCCCATCCATCACATCGGTGGATTCCTTGGCGCTGATTCGATCGCGCACCTGCTGCACCGATGCATCATCCCAGGAGTAGCCCTCACCGCTATCACTGGCGCTTTCGGCGGCCTGATCCATGTCGATCGAAGTTTCCGGGGGCTGTTGACGGGCAAAGGTTTGGGCCCGCAACACAATTAACTGCTGCGATCGCCCACCGGGCAACGGAATCCGGCGCTTGGCGTAGCGCTCCACAAACGCCATATATTCCGCCAACTCCAGCCGTACCCGAGGGGTGTAGTCCGGGGGCAACTGGTTTTCGCGCCGAAAGGCCCCCAGCGCCTCCACGTAAAATCCCTGGAGGAAATCCTCGATCGCCAACAGCCGCGCTTGATAGCTCGTGCGCGATCGGGCTGGGGAAATGTATCGGTAAATGATGGCGCTGAGGGTACTGTGCAACTCGGCTCGGCCGCGTTGGGATCCCAATTGGTAATAGCGCAAATTCTGTTGCAATCGGTGACGAGCCAGGCTGTGGGCCCAACCCAACACATCCCCGGAAGACTGGATCCGACGACTTTCAGTACAGATGCGATCGACTTCCGCCGCAATTCGATCGGCCACCGCTGTACAAACCGCCTCTGGAGCCGTCGTTCCTGACCGCAACTCCCGCTGCAATAAATCGATCGTCGATTCCACGCCCCTACAACTCTCGTCTGATGCCAACATTACAACCGACCATTGCGACTGATGCCACCCCAAGACTCCGGAGATGTCCTACGGAACGGTTTACCATGACAAGCATAATCGACTCAGCGATGACCACCACGAGCGATTACGCTGCCTGTGCGATCGGTAACCCCAATTAGCCCCCAACAACTTGCCACAAAATCCGCAGGTACAATGCTTGCGGCCGATCGCAACGATGGTTGTGGCACGAGCGATCGTTGCTAGGACTGTTACTAGGGCGATTGCCAAAGCCGCTGCCCGCCCTGCCTAGCTTGACCGTCATTTTTCGTCTTTTTCATTGAACCTATGGATATTGAAAGCCAAATTCAAATTCTGATCGACAATGCCCCCCAAGACGGTCAAACTCCCGAAATCGTTGCCGCGATCGCCCCAGCATTGATCTACTTCGCCAACCAACTGAGTCGCGAAGACTACTACATCCTACAAACCCTCAATGGCGATTGGGTACGCGTCACCCTCGGGAACCGCCGCGAACAGGGAATCGAGAAAAATGTGGTCTACGCCTTTCCCACCTTGCAAGACGCAGCCCGCGGCCCCATGCCCACCAAAGATCCCAACTTGATGGCCGCCCCATTTCCCGTCACGCACATCCTGTTTCAACTGATGGCAATGGAAACGATCGATAGCCTCGTATTTTTCGACATCCCCGGCGATGTGATGCAAGGCATTGAAGTAACCCGAGAAGCCTTTCAAGAAACTGTTCGCAACCTCTTCTCTCAGGTGCAGCAATGGCAGGAGGGCGACATGATTCCCAATCCGCTGCCCAATAGCGCCACGACGATCCCTTCAGACTTTGCCTAGTAGCATGGCCACCTTAATTTGGGGGGTCAAAGTTGCGAAATCAGTTGTCATAACGAGGGGCTTAAGCCCCTTGTTACCTAGCGATCGGGGAACGGCAACAGCCATTTGACTTGACCGATCGACATAGGCTCGTTCCGCTACTAGAAAGCTTTGGGAAAGTTCTATGATCTACCATCTATGATTCATTTCTATATGCCCTTTGCCCAAGTGAAGAGAAAGAGTTGAGGCACAAGAGGACTGTCAATTTTCATTCAAGTTCTAAAAACAACAAAAGCCACCTCGATGTTCAAAACTAGGGTGGCTTTCGTGTTGTTTGTTACGGTTGGTCGGTTGCAGACAACTATAGCCAGTGGTGACTAAAGATCGTCGTGGCAAGTAATCGCTGCGGGTAGCAAGTGCAGGTCATTACTTTGGGGAGTTGCTGCGAACCGTCATTGTGGATCATCAACGAGGTTAGAACTCAACGACCACTCGTGCGGGTGCAGAAAATGGTTGACTCTGCTAACACTAACCCCTGAAGGTTCTAATGCTCTAGGCGACTGAGGATGCAGCGAAGGCAACTGCCAAAGTTAGCCCCAGGAGTAAGACAGCGGCCCCACCCAGTTGTGCGTAGCGGCGTTGTTCCCAGAAGGTGGGGTAATGCGCGTAGTACATCTTCGGCTCTTTAGCGTAGTTATTCAGTTGGCCGGTTTCGTTAATGGTGGTGTACATGGCACTGCTCCAAAGGGTGTGGGGGCTGTTTGTTGCCCTGTGTTTCACAGTATAACACTATGTAAATTTTTCTTGCAACATACTTGACGAAAATTATTTTATTTTCCTCATTCGGAGCAAAAAGCCTTTGTAGTCATCAGTCCAGCTCTCGGATCAACCCACATTTCATCGTTTAATAGACACATGCGTTAATAACGATTTAAAAATCACTACAGATTGCTTGCTTTGGGCCCGATCGCACCCGGGGGCGGAAACGCAAGGCTATACTCGTTTTTGAGCGGGGATCGTCCTTGTCCAGTTCTTCAGCCCCTGTTCACCGCTTCCTATGTCCTCCCCGATCGCCCCGTGGCCCGATCGCCCTTGCCGCTTTGCCGTCATCAGCGATTTACATGTCGCTTTGCCCCACACGGTTTGGGATCATCCGAGTCGATTTCACTTGGTGGAGGTGGCGATTCCGGCCCTGGAGCAAATCCTGGAGCGACTGGAGCTACTAAATTTAGATTTCCTGTTGTTGCCTGGTGACCTGACTCAACATGGCGAGCCAGAAAATCATCAGTGGTTGGTGCAACGGCTGAAACAGTTGCCCTACCCGGTTTATGTGGTTCCGGGCAACCATGATTTTCCTGCCCAATCGAGTTACCCGCGCATCACGACCCTGCCGGAGTTTGTGACGCTGTATCGGGATTTTGGCTATGGGGATTCTCCGCAGCCCTATTACATTCAAGAGTTGTTGCCCGGCCTGAAGCTGATTGGTCTGAATTCCAATCAACTTGCAGAAGATGGCAAGGAAATTGTTGGGGCGATCGATGCGGAGCAAATGGACTGGCTCGATCGCACCCTTGCCCAGCTCAACCCGCAGGATCTGACCCTGGTGATGGTGCATCACAATGTGGTGGAACATTTGCCGGAACAGGCGACTCACCCCCTGGGCAGTCGCTACATGCTCCAAAACGCGATCGAACTGCGCCAAAAGCTGCGATCGGCCGGGATCCAGTTAGTTTTTACGGGCCATCTCCATGTGCAGGACATTGCCGAAGCTGACGGACTCTATGACATCACCACCGGCTCCTTAGTCAGTTACCCCCATCCATTCCGTTTGGTCACCTTGCGGCGCGATCGCGCGGGTCATCCTTGGTTGGAGGTGGAATCGGGCCGCGTGAAGTCTGTTCCCGGTTGGGAAGATTTGCCCGCCCTTTCTCGGCAGTGGATGGGCGATCGGAGTCCGCCGTTTATGTTGAAAATGTTGATGTATGGCGGTTTGGGGCTGTCGCAAGACGAAGCGCTCCTGTTAACTCCCCAGTTGCGGAATTTCTGGGCCGATGTGGCCAATGGGGACGCGCTCTTTGAGTTTCAGCAATTGCCCCCGATCGTGCGGGACTATTGCCAACAATTTGGGGCGATCGGCCCCGACGGCTCGATCGCACGCATCGACAACCACATCGCCCTGCGCCTCTAGAAACATCAAGCCCCGCCAGCCATCTTCAAGGCAACGGCTCGCCCTGGCCTTATCCACCAAAAACAGGCAAGGGGCCCCCAAACGCAGACAAGGGGCCACCAAAAGCAGACAAGGGGCTTAAGCCCCTTGCCCCCGCGCGATCGTTGGCTATTCAATGCCAAATTCCGCGCCCTCAGCTTTTTCATCACTGCAAGCCAATCGCCCCACAGTGCAAATCATGCAGCGCCGGTTACACAGTCTCAGCCACGCCGCAGCGCCGCCGCATCCTAAACCGCAGCCACCAACGGCTCCGAAGCCGACGGCCGACGATTAATCACCTGGTCAATCAGGCCATAGTCCTGGGCTTCTCCAGCCGACATGAAGAAATCACGTTCCGTGTCCTCTTCAATGCGGCTCAGGGGTTGACCCGTGTGATCCGCCAGGCAACGGTTGAGATTGGCCTTGTGATACAGAATTTCCTTAGCTTGGATTTCGATATCCGTTGCTTGGCCCTGTGCGCCGCCCAAGGGTTGGTGAATCATAATTCGGGAGTTCGGCAAGCTCATCCGTTTGCCCTTTTCACCGGCACTGAGCAAAAACGCTCCCATGCTGGCCGCCAGACCAACGCAGATGGTGCAAACGCTCGGGCGGATGTGATTCATCGTGTCATAGATGCCCATGCCAGCCGTCACCGAACCCCCAGGGGAGTTGATGTACAGGTAGATATCCTGTTCGGGATCTTCCGCGTCAAGGAACAGGAGCTGCGCCACGATCGAGTTGGCCACATCCGCATCGATCGCCGTTCCCAAAAACACAATGCGCTCCCGCAGCAACCGGGAATAAATATCAAAAGCGCGTTCGCCGCGGCCAGATTGTTCGATAACAGTCGGGATCATGCGCGTCCTATGGCTTGTGAATGACCTGAAACAACCTTGATTCTAGCGAGTTGCGCCAAATACCTTCTAGGGGTCTCGATACGGGTCTCCGCCCTCAGGTCTGCTCGATCGCGATGGAGCCTAGGCTGAACAGGCTAGTTGCCCATTTCACGCTCTCGATTCTGAGCAAGGTTGATAGGCGCTCAATAGGCTGATCCACCATTCCCCGGCGATTTTTCAGCCAGCCAGAGCACAAGATCAGCAACGCTACACCAAAAACCCAGAGACAAAAAATCCAGAGACAAAAAAAGGGGTGGTGTGTCAATCACACTCACCCAATGAACCGTTGTCGTAAAAAGAGAGTTAGAGCAGGAAAAGAGAGTTAGAGCAGGGTCTGTGGAGATTGTCAGAGATGTCAGACAGAGATGGCACGCTGCGGAGACCCCAAAGGGGTGACTTTTTTGTTTCGTCCGCAAGCGCGTGAATGCAATGGAGTTTTTAGCCCTTATTGCGTTTTCAGCACTTTCATAACTTTAAGGGTATGCGAAAACCCCTAGCTGTCTGTAAAGCTAGGATGAACTTTCGCCCATTCCGTATGAACCTTTGGTAAAGAATTACCAGGCTCCAAGGACAAGGGCTGAATTGAATTGGGTTGAGTCGAGCGGGGCTGAGAGGTTGACCCAGCATTGCAACTGGTTAAACGACTTCTCGCCCAGCGTTTACCCCATCTGTTTTTTATCCGTGTCTGACTGTCTGACTATCTAACCGTCTGGCTATCTGCTATTCGCGGTCTGCTTTTTTCGTGACTGGCTTATTTTCAGCCAGCTTTACACGCCAAAGCAGGATCGATCATTTCCCGCCACTTGGTTCGCCCGTGGAGATGATCCAACTTTTGGCGATCAGGGCTGACCAGGCGGGGGGATGCCAGTATTTTGCCGGTTGAACTCTGATTTGGAAAGGGCGGGGGTCAGTTTTTTGATCGCCACAGGGCGATCGCCCAGGTTACCCCCAGCCCGCTCCTCTCGTTGAACTAACTAATTAATTCAATGAGTCGCTCGCAAACGATTCGTGAACTATTCGCTGATGGCTCCTACCGCTCCCGAATAGATGGCTCCGCGCGGTGCATCCAAGGTCACGATCGCCCCGTCACGAATGGCATCGGTCGCCCCATCCACACCCACAATTACGGGAATGCCCAACCGTTGGGCGATAGTGGCGGCGTGACCCGTCAGGCTGCCATCTTCGGTAATCACGCCACCGGCACGGCGAATCGCTTCAATGCAATCAACACTGGTAGCAGGAGCCACAAGGATTTCGCCCGCTTCCAGGGAGTTGGCATCCATCAGGTTTTTCACCACCCGGGCCCGACCGCTAACGGAGCTTTGGCCAATGCCACGGCCACGGCCCAACACGGAGGTCACCACTTCTACTTTGATCAAGTCTGTGGAACCGGAGATGCCTTGCAACGTACCGGCGGTCATCACCACCAAATCCCCTTCGCGCAGAACGTACTGTTCTTGGGCCAGCCCGATCGCCGCTTGCAGGGTTTGGGTGGGAGATGGCAAATCCAACACCATCAGCGGCCGCACTCCCCACACCAATTGCAATTGGCGGGCAATGTTGACATGGGGCGTGACGGCCAAAATTGGCGTACTAGGACGGAATTTGGAAACGTTGCGGGCGGTGGCTCCGGACTTGGTGAGGGTTACGATCGCCGCTGCATCCAACTGGGCCGCAATGTCCCCAACGGCCTTGGAAATCGCATTCGGGATTGATCGCCCAGCACTGTCCAAATCGAACTGGAATTTTTCCTGTTCAATCCGCACGGCAATCCGAGCCATGGTGGCCACGGCTTCCACGGGATATTGACCCACAGCGGTTTCGTTGGACAGCATCACCGCATCAGTACCGTCCAAAATGGCATTCGCCACGTCGGAAATTTCCGCACGGGTGGGCCGCGGGTTGCTGACCATGCTGTCGAGCATCTGGGTGGCCGTAATGATCGGGATGCCCAGACGATTAGCCGTGCGAATCAAGCGCTTTTGCAGGACGGGCACGTCTTCGGCGGGCAGTTCCACCCCCAGATCGCCCCGCGCCACCATCACCCCGTTACAAAGGGAGAGGATGGCCTCCATCTGCTCGATCGCCTCGTGCTTTTCGATTTTGGCGATCACGGGCACGTTTTTGCCCCGGCTGGCAATCATTTCGCGGATTTCCAGCACGTCTTGGGGATTGCGCACAAAGCTCAACGCCACCCAATCGACCCCTTGATCGAGGCCGAACATCAAATCTTCTTTATCCTTGTCGGTCAAAGCTTTGATCGACAGGTAAACCCCGGGGAAGTTCACGCCCTTGTTGTTCGAGAGGCGACCGCCAACAATGGTGCGGCAGTGGAGATCGCCCTTGGCTCGATCGACCCGTTCCACGACCATTTCCACGCGCCCATCATCGAGCAAAATCGTGGCATTTTCAGGAACTTCTTCCGCCAGCAAATCGTAAGTGACGGAGCTTGCGTCCTGAGTGCCCACCACTTCCCGGCTGGTGAGCACGAAGGGATCGCCCTTTTGCAACACGATCGACCCTTCAGCAAATTTGCCGAGCCGAATTTTCGGGCCCTGAAGGTCTTGCAGAATCGCCACCGGCTGATTCAGCTCAAAGGAGATTTGCCGAATCAGCTTAATGTTGGACTGGTGATCGGCATGGCTGCCATGGGAGAAGTTGAGGCGAAGCGTCGTGGCACCGGCTTCAATGAGCGATCGCAACACATCGGGCGTGTTAGTGGCGGGGCCAATGGTGGCGACGATTTTGGTGCGGCGCAAGGGCTGTGGCGAGTCCATGAATGTCTCGAAACGTTGCGGGTACTACGATACCATCGATGGAGTCCTCTCTCTGCTATGGGCCATGCGATCGACCTGGGACTGCTTGCTAGAGAACGTGGGTGAGTGGTACGGCTCCTTTGCCACGGTGGATGACCAAGGACAACTCCTCAGCGATCGCCCCAGCATCACCAGCATTACCCCCCTCGAAGGCGGCAAAACTATCTATCAGCGGGTGCGCCAATTTGCCCCCACGGCCGATGGACAGTTTCCCGAAATCGAAACCGCTGCCCCCGTTCAAGATTTAGAACTCACCTACAGCAACCTGGGGCGAGGCTTCTTAGCCCTCGAAACCGGCGCATTTTCCCAAGGTTCCATGCAATTAGGGCCCTTTTCCGAATTTGGGGCCGAGTTGGGATTGGTGGCTCGGCCCTTGCGGGTGCGGGTCGTGATTCGCTACGACAAGGCGGCGCAGTTAATGCCCCTTTCCCTGATTCGGGAAACCCTGGATCCTATGCCAACCTTGCCGCCGGGGGAGCCGCTCACGCCTGAAGCGCTGTTAGCCGCGCTGCCAGGGGTTTGGCAAGGACAGTGGGTGACGGTCTATCCCGATTTTCAGCCGGCCCAAACAGGCATGTCGCACTTGGAAGTTCGGCGATCGGGCGATCGGCTGGTGCAAACACTCAAGTTCGGGAATCAGGCGATCGGCTCTGACGCGGCGATCGTGGGGAATCGGCTGGAGTTCCGCGCAGGTAACAGCACAGTGCTCCTGCTGCCCAACGGGATTTCGGCCACCTTTCCCACGCAACTCAATTATCGACAGCCGCTCTTTTTGGAGGCCGGTTGGCTAATCAACCCTAATCTGCGCCAACGGCTGATCCGCAGCTACGATGCCCAAGGAGCCTGGGCTAGCCTAACTCTGGTGACGGAAGAGCGCGTCGCCTAGGTTCTCCCAACAACCCCGGCCCAGTGGCGGGGTGAGATCGAATGCCAACTTGTGGGGGACACACAGTATCTGGCTAGGAATCCGGCTAGGGCGTTGGTAAAGGGCTGGACTGGGCTGGGCGTTGGGCGGGCCCCTGAGTTCGTTTCAACTCTTCTCGCAAAATTTGACGATAGGCACTGGGCAGCAAACGGGTCATGCGGTTGGTTTCAATGCCGTAGCCCAAACTAGTCCAAGTCCCGGACAAACGGCGCAACACTCGATCGAGCTGGCCTTGGCGCAAGGCCTGGCGCAAATCGATCCCCCAAGCAGCCCGATCGTTCAGCCAGCGATAGACCACCCAGTCTTGATAAACCGGCTCGAAACTGTAGCGGCCCAAAACGCCCCAACTGTGGCGATCGGGGTGATAGGCCTTCGCCTTTTCAAACCAGGTGCGATCGAGCATTTGATAGCGACCCGCCGCCGTGGAGCAATTGCCCATATTGGGCCCCAGCAAAATCGTCACGCATTCCTGGGGATGCTGGCTCAGGTTCCGAACCCGTCGGCCGCCGTAAAGCATCGCGTAAGGATCGCGACCATTCGCCTCGCTCACGGAAATTGTCCGCATCAAGGCCCGCAGGTAAGGGTCTCCGCCTTGCATGGCCAGAGGTGGAATGGCCACGCCTTCGCTCAGCTTCAAGGCTGGGCCCAAATAATTTGCCCCCGATGGCGACAACTCCGACAGGTTCAAGCCCAACCACAACAGGGTAATGGCACTGCCCGCCGCGATCGCCCCGTTGACCAAAGATCCCCAAAAGGTCGTCGATCCCTCTGCTGGTGAGGGTGCGGGCAACTTGGGTGGCAACTCGGTAGGCGAACTGTTGGCATGGTCAAGCATGGGCCAGAAGCCGGATAGAGCACCGGAGGCAAGGGGGCAAAATTGGGCGATCGGGAAACTGAGCCTGAATCGACGAACGGTCTGGTTTTGATCGATACCTGAGTCCACCGCTCCCCTCAGGCACATTCTAAAGCCCGATCTTCCAGCAGGCTGAGGGGAATCACCCCACAACACCCTTGTCCACTTCAGCTTCATCCATGCAGGAATTGGCGCACTGTGGCTAGGTAAGTTTCCGGATCCTCCAGCATTGGAAAATGCCCCGTGGCCGTCAGCTCGCGGTAGGTAATGCGAGGGTTGAGTGCAGCGGCCTGCTGTCCCAAGCGCGGCGGAATGATTTGATCAAACTGTCCCGCCACCAACAGGGTCGGCACAGGCAAGGCCGCAAAAGCAGCGGGCATCTCTTCCACGGCTCGTAGGCTAACGGAGGTAAAGATCGTGCCCAGGGCCGCCGCGCGATCGGCCTGAGTAAAGTCTTCCAGGAAAGCACGCTGCTCCAAAATCGGAATGGAGCGGTGCAAAAACCGCGCCATGAACAGTTGTGGCGCTAGGGGTAAGCGAGACAGCCAAGGGGGGCGAAATTGCACCACATAACCCCCAAACCGGTAAAAGGCCGCAAAGGCCGCCGCGTCATATTCAAAAATGCCGCTACAGGTCAGGATGGCTTGCCGAATTCGATCGGGCGATTGCCGCATCAGCAACACGGCCACCGAAGCCCCCATTGAGTGGGCATTGAGATACACCGGCTCCGTGATGCCCAGGCGATCGAGCAGCGCGATCAGATCTTCCCCATAGGCTTCCAACCAGTAGTCAGGAGAATCGGCCGGGGGGTGGTCTTGGGGCAAGCGCGATCGGCCAAATCCCCGCAGGTCATAAATCAGCGCATCGAAGCGATCGCTCAGGGCCGCCGCAGTCGATCGCCAATAGCGCCCGGAACCGCCCCAGCCATGCAAAAACACCATAATGGGCCGACCGGTTGGGGTCGTTGCGCCCCCCTGTCGAATCCACTCGTAATAATGCGCTGTTCCGCGCACCTCCACATAGGCCATGGTTGCAGAGCAGCAAAGAAGGTTAATGCAAAAAGGTTAGTAGATCACAAGATCAAACTTCGAGATCGGGTGCAAAGCCCCAAACATCAGGCTCGATCGAGCCATTAGCCCAATGAGCTGAGCTAGTCCAATTTCCGAAAGGCTAGGCAGACTCCGGCTTCGGCAGCGACGACGGGTGCAACAACAACTCCGCAGTCGATCGATGCTCCACCATGTGCCGCGTAATCAGACAGCGGGTCAAATCCTTCCGCGACGGCACTTCATACATCACATCCAGCATCAGCTCTTCCACAATGCTGCGCAGGGCCCTCGCCCCCGTTCGCCGTCGATAGGCCTCCTGGGCGATCGCCCGCACCGCATCCGGCTCAAACGTCAATTGCACATTATCCATCCGCAGCAGCTTTTGATATTGCTTCACCAGCGCATTACGCGGCTGCGTCAGGATCGCAATCAGCGCCTCCTCATCCAACGGCTCCACCACCGCCAGCACCGGCACCCGCCCAATAAACTCCGGAATCATCCCGAACTTCACCAGGTCTTCCGGTTCCAGGTGGCGCAAGGTATCCGCCGTGCGTTGCTCCCGGGATTGGGTTTCACCCGCTCGCACAAAGCCCATCGACTTCTTGCCCGTGCGCTGCTCCACCACCTTCTCCAAACCAACAAACGCCCCACCGCAAATGAACAAAATATTGCTGGTGTCGATTTGGATGCAGTCCTGGTAGGGATGCTTACGGCCCCCCTGAGGCGGCACATTCGCCACCGTCCCTTCCAACATCTTCAGCAGGGCCTGTTGCACCCCCTCCCCAGATACGTCGCGCGTAATGGAGGGGTTTTCGCTCTTGCGGGCTACCTTATCAATTTCGTCAATGTAGATGATGCCGCGCTGGGCTTCCTCCACGTCAAAATCCGCCACCTGCAACAGACGCAGCAGGATATTTTCCACATCTTCCCCAACGTAGCCCGCCTCCGTCAGGGTTGTGGCATCGGCCACTGCAAAGGGCACATCCAAAATTTTGGCTAAGGTCTGAGCCAGCAGCGTTTTGCCACACCCCGTGGGGCCCATCAGCAAAATATTGGACTTTTGGAGTTCCACCCCATCATCCAAAGCGGGCGCACTAGGATTACTGGGGCTTGTTGCGGATCCCTGACCATTTTCGGCTTCCTGCAAGCAGGCTAACCGTTTGTAGTGGTTATAAACCGCCACTGACAAGACTTTTTTGGCTTCGTCTTGGCCAATAACATGGTCATCGAGGTATTTCTTGATTTCCCGGGGCTTCAGCACCCGATGGGGTGTAGTGCGGGGAGTGCGGGTGCGCGTCCGCTCAGCCGGTTCAGGACGAGGCGGCGCTTGGGTTGCCGTGCCACCGTTGAAGAGTTCTTCGTCCAAAATCTCATTGCACAGATCTACGCACTCATCGCAGATATAGACTCCCGGCCCAGCAATAAGCTTGCGGACTTGCTCTTGGGACTTGCCACAAAACGAACACTTGAGATGGGAGTCAAATTTCGACATACAGGTTGCCCCTCGAAGTCGCGCACTCGTTACCGCATTTGCCCATGGCATTGGCTCATGGCAAAGGGGTGCTGCGCTGGTAGTGAATCAAGATCTGGCTGATGGCAGATTTGCAAAGTCCCTGGCTCCACCCGTGAACCGGTGGAACCCTTGACAGAACCTGAGTTCCGCCTCAGGGGCGATCGCACGAACATTTCCGCTGGCCAAACGCTGGCTTTGGGCGCGTGGTCACCCTAATGGTCACAATGCGAGAGCAAACATCTAACCAGAGGATACCTTTTTCCATTATGCCTCAAGCGCTCCGCAAGCCGTTGAAAACCTGGCAAAGGCACGCCGAACGATCGCGCTGCCCTGAAGTTTTCAGGATCCCGATCGCCCCCACCCCCATAATCCCGATCGTCAATGGAAGCGCCACACAAGCGCCCCCACCCAGAAAAGCAAGCAAAACAAAAGAGCAAGTGCATGGGTAACACTTACTCTTTTGAAAATGGCTTCATTTGAATTGTGCTGGCTCCCACAAACGGGTTCAGCCAAGCACTGTTTCTAAAGTTGCCTTTGAATAAGCTGGGCTAGCCAATCGGAGATTGCTGCCCAGCTTGATTGGCCACTACACCGTCATTTCAACGCGGCAGTGGAGTTGCAACTTAGAACTTGAAGACAGTCCGCAACACGCCCAACACAGCAGTGTCGTTGTCGTTGTCGTTGTTGGGATCGGTCACCACAATCACACCAGGGGTGATCGAGATGTTGTCGTTAACCGCAAACTTGTACAGAGCTTCGATGTGCCAGGAATTGTCATCATCTTCGCCACCGACAGTGTTGTCGGCGTTGTACAGGTTAGGCTGTTGACCCACAATCAGAGCGCCCACGCTGCCTTCCTTGAACAGGTCGGGGAACGCGAAGGTCAAAGCCCAGTTGAACAGGTCAGCGTTGCCATCGCCGTTGTCTTCAGCGTTAGCAAACGTCCAGCCGGCCCAGCCGCTCAGCACGAAGTTCTTGCTCAGCTTCGCGGTGGTTTGCACGCCCACGTTGTGAGCGGTGGTGGGGTCGCGGAAGGGGTTGTCGCCCAGGAAGCTGCCGGTACCACCGGTCAAGCTCGGACGGGTGCGAGCATCGGTGCTGTGGTAAGCGTAGGCATACAGCAGACCGATATCCCAAGTCTTGCTGGGGGAGTAGTACAAGCTCGCAGCAGCGCTGTAGCTACCGTCGAACAAACCAGCACCGGTTTGGGGATCGTTGGCTTCGCTGGCCAGGTAGCTGGCGGCAAAGCGGAAACGTTCGCCCTTGTAGTTCACACCGATACCAGCGCCTTGGGGCTGACGGAACAAGGGGTTGTAGCGACCGAAGCGCGACAGAGCGCCATCAGCCGAGGATTCCAACAGGGGGTTGGCGGTGTAGTGGATATCGTCGATGTCCAGACCGGTCGTACCCACGAAGGCGCGCCAGGTGTTGGCGCTGTTCAGGGGGAAGCGGTAGTACAACTCATCCAGGATGAAGTTGTTGCTGGTGTTCGATTCCCAAGCCAAACGAGCCATGTTGGTCTCGCTGCTGTAGTAACGAGGCACGTTACCCACTTGCAGACGGGTGCGCAGCAAGTCCTTACCAGTGAAGCTGGTGTTGAAGTTCAAGCGCACGCGGTGCGAGAAGGTGGCGTTGTCTGCTTCGTCGTTGTCGTCATCACCAACAATATCCGACAGGCCAGCAGCCACGGCCATCACCACTTCACCGGTCAGCTTGGTGGTGGTGGAGAATTGGTTAGCTTCCAGCTCAGAGGTGCGGGCTTCGAGAGCATCCACGCGACCGCGCAGGGCAGCCAATTCAGCCGCGAATTCTTCTTGCAGCTTTTGCAGCTTGCGCAGATCTTCCTTGGTGGCCAGGGGATCGGTAGCAGCCTTGATCAGGTCGTTGATCCGATCAAGGCAAGCGTTCAAACCGGCGGCAAACTCGTAGCGGCTCAAGGGGCGGTTGCCCTTGAAGGTGCCGTCCGGATAACCGGCGATGCAACCATAGCGCTCAACCAGCGATTGCAGCGCTTGGAAAGCCCAGTCAGTGGGTTGCACGTCGGACAATTGCGACACGGAGGTCACTTGGTCCATGCTGGCGAGATCGTCTTGCAGGCCAAGCTCGATCGCCGAAGGGCTAGCGTCAATATTGGTTTGGGTCGTTGCTTCACCGGCAAAAGCGCCTTGAGCGAGCAACAGCGAGAGGCCAGCAGCAGCCGGGCTCAGGCGCAGTGCATTCCAGAACAGTTTCATTCGCGTTTCCTCACACCGATACCAGTGAAAGTGTTACTGAGTCAGTACACTTCCTGTGGCGATTATAGATCGAACCGACAAGAGGCGGAACCGAGTCTTGGAAAAGATTGTCGAAAATTACGGTTAAGGAGGGTCTGAAACCCCTGATTTCATCGGTAATCGGGAAGGTCAGGAGGATTCGATCAAGTTCGATCGAATTCGATCAAATCCAGTCAAATTTGATGGCATCTCAAGTTTTTGGCATCTTTTGGATCCAAGCGAACCGGAGAGCTACCCCCCAAAATTGGGTGCAACTAGCAAAAGGGCTGTAGATCTTCGCGGCGAATGGCCACAATTCCCGGTCTGGGCGGTCGGTTGCGATGACCCTCCGGCCAATTGGAGCCAATCGGAACAGTGCGCCGCTGCATAAAAGGCGTACCATCGGTGGCCATCACCGCCAGTTCCACCACTTGAGTGGCATCCTGGCGACGAGTACCGCCAAATTCGCCAGGGTGTTGCACCGAAATCAGTAGGGTGGCGCGATCGGGCAAAAAGCAAGGCCCCGTTAGTTCCGTTTCCATGGGCCCATAGGCAAAGGGAATTGCCAAACCGGCCGCTGGCCCGCGCGTTGGCAACCACCAAAGGGAATTGTTGCCATAGATAGCCCTGAGATTCGATTGGCTCAGGGGCTGGCCTTGGGAGTCGCGGCGATTGGCAGGAACCGGACGATTTTGTTTATCGCCGCTCATGTCCGTCACCATCCAGAGATCGCCCCCCGGGTCAAAGGCCAAATTATCGGGATTGGCAAACCCCAAACCTCCGGCCGCCGGTTCCCCACCTGTGGCGATCAACTGCCAGCGGAAGGTGAGGGCCGCCGGATCCTGATCAGTTTCCACTAGGCGAGCAACCCAGCCATACTCATAGGCTCCTTCCCCTTGGGGCCCCACAAAGACGCGGCGATCGGGGCCACCATCCAGGCTGTTGGTGGAACCGGAGGTGAAGGCAATTAGCACCGAGCCATCGGCCGCCAATTCCGTATCCTCCGGCCGAGCCGTGCAAGTGGCTCCGGCTGCATTGGCCGCAAAGTGGGCATCAATTAAAATTGCGCCTTGGCGTTCTGCGGGTGTGCCTTCATATAGGTCTCCGAGGGTGGCAAATTTCGCCTTGAAGGCCAGGGCCACCGCATCATCTCGCACCCAGGTAATGCCACCCGCCGGCCGCTGGGGCAGGGTGACCATTCCCCCGACGCAATGGCTGGGCAAAACCGGATCCACTGGCGTATCCGGGGCTAAGGGGATCCAACGCCCTGTCCCGTCGGGATCAAACTGGGCCGCGTAAAGCATTCCTTCCTGAAGCAGTTGGGAGTTGCGTTTGTCTTGAGGGTTGCGCACCCGGCCCTGGCTCACGAATTTGTAGATGTGGCCACCCCGTCGATCGCACCCGGAATAGATTGCTAAGGGGCGATCGGGGACAACTCGCAGGGCCACCGCTTCGTGGCGAAACCGTCCCAGCCAGGTGTGTTTGGTTCCGTAGTCCTGAGGGTTTTTGGGGTCAATTTCCACCATCCAGCCATATTTATTGCCCGCCAGACCCAACAGGCTGCCACAGCCCATGAAGTCGTCGGTGTCCATCTTGAATCGGAGTGTTTCAGGGGCAAAGGAGCTGCCATCCGCGTGAACTGGCTCCACCACCACGTCTTGAAAGTTTTCTTCGGCGCTGAAAACCGTTCCCCAAGGAGAAGTGCCACCCGCACAGTTGGCAAAGGTGCCAATGATTCGATCGCCCAGTTGGTCGTTGTAGCCCCGCATGGTGGCCTTTCGGAAAATGGCCGTGGCGGGGCCCGTGGCTTGCAGGTAGTGCCCGTCAGTTAGTCCCGAAAGGCCTGTCACTCGCCGTTCTCGGCGGGACGGTTGCCGCCGCCAGCGCCCAGTGCGATCGCGCTGAATACTGATGACACCGATCCCTAAATCTTCCAGAGCGGCGGTGGCAATTTGCCGCAGGGCCTCGCGGAGGGGATCTGCGGGGGCCAGTTGCCCCCAATCCAGGCCTTGACCACCGGCCTGGGCTAGGGCACGGGTCACCGGCTCGATCGGGAGCGATCGCCCCATCACCGTTTCGTAGGCCTCTAACCAAGGCTTGGCGCAAACATATTCAAAATTGACCACCAAATCTCCCCGATCGCGATCGGTGGCCACGAATCCCAGGTAGTCGTTGTTGTAGCCCACATGGCCGTTTCCAAGGCGATCGCCCCAAACCGCCAACAGGTCATAGGTAAATCCCTCAGGCAGCACCAAATTATCCTGCACCGTAAACGTGCGGTGGCTGGCAATTTGCTCCGCGATCGAGGCTCCTTCAAAATCCAAAGGAATTGCAAAGGGAATGGGCTGAAACTTCGCAGCGATCGCCTGGCGCAATGCACTTGCAGTTCCCGGATTTGCCCAAACTTTTTGCCAGTCCAGGGCCACCGCAGAACCAGCACCCAGGCCCAACAACCCCAGAAAATTCCGCCGCTTCATCGTTTGAAAACGGAGTCTGAAACCCCGCCCTTTAGGACTTGTTAGAATGTAGTTGGCCGCTGGGCTAGCGGTGTCAGTCTGTGGAGCGACCGTAAGACCCGAAAAGCAAGTCTCGGAAGGCGCGTGCTATGAAGCAGAAAACCCAAATCGGGAGATTCGAGAATCCTTGTCCGCTTGCGGCGAGAAGGATGACAATTCAACCCCCTATCATTAGCCCCCGAAACAATCTACATGCCTGATTAATCTACTCAATTGCAATTGCACAACAGAATCCGTTGCCAGTGCGACTGTTTCAGGGCAGATGGGCCGTTGCGTTGGAACAATCAACCATTCCCAACGCAAAAACCGAAGGAACAACACAACAAAGCGCTGTCACCTTCGGTAATTGTCGAGTTCTAGAGTTCTGTTCGGCCTAGAAATTACAAAAGCACTGGCATCAATACTAGGGCTTAGTACGCACGCTCACGGGGCCATTCACCAACACCTGGCAAGCCAAACGGTAATTGTCGGGCTTCTTGCGAAGGGTGCGATTTTCAAAATCCGTCCGATCGGACAAATTTTCTATCCCTTCCACAATTTCGACAACGCAGGTGGCACATTGGCCATAGCCACCGCAGTTCATCATTTTGCCGTACAGCTTATAGATATCAATGCCGTTCTCGATCGCCTTGATTCGCAGGTTGGAACCGGTGGCGGCGATTACGTCCTTGTTTTCGTTAACGAAGTGAATAGTGCCCATAGGGTGTTGGGAAAGGGACTCGCTGACGGGGCGTAGCTCAGGGGGAATTGTGGGTCTTTGCTGAAAACTGGGAACTCGTGTGGTGGGCAGGGCGATCGAGAAGGGGCAAAAACCACGACCAATGCCACTGCTTCGCCCAAACACAGGTGCAGTGCTGCAAGCAAGGGACACAACAGATGCAGCAACAGATGCAACAAACGCAATGAAGGCAAAGGCAATCGGTGAAAGATTGCAAGATCATTGCAAGATGTTGCAGTTTGTTGAGCTACCCCAGTTTAATGCGAGTGCCTCAGGAGCAATCGTGGCAGAGAGTCGAAAAAACCGACCTCGGCCCGATCGCCCCCCAAAACGCAAGACCGCTCAAAGCAGGCCATTCCAGTTCGATCGATCCCGATCCGTTGGAATGCAGACGCGGGCCGAACAAGCCCCCTACGGAGTAGTAGGGCCCGTCGGTGCATCAACCAGTTCAGGCAGTTGAATCGGTTCCGGAACCGGTTGAATCGTACCCGGCGGCAGGTTGCTGACGGCACGGTTGAGGGCGGCCAACGCGCGGTTGTAGCCAATAATCGCAATCAGCACGTTACCCCGCGCCCGGGTGAGGCGGGTTTCTGCGTTGAGTCGATCGGTCTGTGTGCCCACGCCGGCCTGGAACCGGAGCCGCGCCAAGCGCACTTCCTCTTGGGCTGACTCGATCGCCTTGAGGGAAGTTTGAATGTTTTCAGCGTTGGCTTGCAGGTTGGAGTAGGCCACTTCCACTTCAAACCGAATTCGATCGCGCGCCCGGCCCACACCGTTTTCGGCCTGCTCGATCGCCACCGACTCCTGACGCGCCTGGGCCCGCGCCGCGCCGCCATCAAACAGCGTCCATTGCAACTGCAAGCCCGTGGAATAGCCGCTGACCAAGCTGAAGTCGTCATCGGGCTGAATCACATCCAGCAACTCATAGCGAGCAAAGGCACTGAGCTGGGGCCCCAACTGAGACAACCGGGCTCGCCGTTGGGCGCTGTTCAGTTCTCGCTGGGCCAGTTGCTGTTCAATTTCTGCCCGGTTGCGATAGGCCAGCACGATGCTGTCTGCGAGGGGCAGCGTCCATTCACCCGCCTTAGCGATCGGGTCAGCGGTTTGGATATCGATCGCCTCCGGCAAACTCAACAGCCGGGCCAGTTCTCGGCGGCGCTGGGTTTGTCGATCGCGCGTTTGCACCACCAACTGGCGATCGTTGGCCAATTCCACTTCCGCTTGCAGCACCTCAAACCGCGTTCCCAACCCAGCCTTTTCCAAAGCTTGGGCATCCTTCACGCTTTGCTCCCGAAACTTTACCGCCGATTGGTCAATTTTGAGCTGCTCGTTTTCCTGTTGCAGCCGGTAGTAGCTATCGGTGATGTCGCGCCGCAAATCCTCAAAGGTGGCTTCGAGGGACAACTCAGTGGCTCGCAACTGGGCTTGGGCGGCGGCAATGTTCGCGGGCCGCAGTCCCGACGTGTAGATGTTGTAGCTCAGTTCCAGAGCGCTGCTCCAGGTGAACTGATCTTGGGTGTCAATATCTACCTGGCCCCCAAAGTTGCCGAGACGGCGAGCGGTTCGGTTTTGCAACAACAGATTCAAACGACTGCCGGCCGTGAGCGAATCCGAGAGCGAGGAGGAGAACCGCAATTGGGGATAGTTAGCGGCGATCGCCTGGCGCAGTTGGGCCCGGCTGCTTTCGATGCTGAGGTAGGCCTGGCGCAGGTCTCGGTTATTGCGACGGCCAATTTCTAGGGCCTGCTCAAGGGTAATCGGCTGGGTCAGCAGGATCCGCACCTCTTCCGGCAGGGTGGGAAATTGCAGCGGGTTTGGATCAGATTCCAGCCGTTGGATCACCAGCTCATCCGCTTCTGTATTGCCTTCAGGCCGATCGCCCAAGGAACCAGGCGCTGAGGGCACATTTCCGAACGGATCGGGATTACTGGAACTATCATTCGCCTGGGCCACGGGAGCTGAGTCTCCCCCGATCGACTCGGAAGCGTCGGCCCTGGGGGAGGCTGCTGCAAGCTCTTGCTCTTGATCGGCTTGCTCTTGGCTGGCTGATTCTTGGGCGATCGACTCCTGATGACGCTCGGCAGCGATCGGAACTGCGGTGGCCACCACACCCACAGCCGGTTTGGCCGGTTTAGCTGGCTTCGGCAAATTCAGCGAATTAACAGGCGAATGAGGCGATGCAGCGGATTCAGCAGATTCAGAACCAGTCGCGGCGGCTGAATCCGGTGGCGAAGTAGGGGACTTGTCGGCTATGACATGATCAGCTTCAGCCAAGGTGGCGGCCGCATCCGCTTCCACCGACTCGGCGCGGGCGGCATCCGCCCACAGACAACACAACGCGACGGTAACCCCTAAACCCGTGGCGATCGCTCGATGGGCAATCTTCATAACCAAAACTTGCTTCGCTCCTCACGCCTAAAACCGGCTGTTTTGACGGCTGCCACTGGTGCAAAGTTCGTAAATTACTCAATTACTCGCCTATTGCTCGCATCGTCACCAGCAGACGCTGCCAACTCCCGAAAGTTCGGGGCCCGAAAGTTCAGGGATGAATTACTCCCTGTGGGGGTTGCCAGCGTCGGTTGGATGGCCTTGCGCAGTGGATACTCGATCGAACTGAGATCAAACTGAGAATCGACCCAGGATCGAATCGAGGTTGTGCCTCAAAAAGCATACTGGTTAGTCTAGCGGCTGGCCTACAGAATCGGCCGGCTCGCTCCCCCGAGTCCCCAAACTCCTACGCCAGCAAATCACTGGGCGCTTGGGGGGCGATCGCTTGGGGCCAAGCGGCGGCCACCGCTTGTTCAATCACCGCTTCAGCACTGGTGACAATCACGATCGGGACTTGCAGTCGATCGCTCACCTCCTGCACCGTCATATCGTCCAAAAAGCGCTGTTCACCATGGCGCAACATCAACGACGGCAGCAGCAAGGCATCCCCCAAATCTTGGCCCGCCAACTTTTGCACCAAATCCTGGCCCGTCAGCAAGCCGGTGACGGTCATGGTTTGGCCCCAATAATCTGAATTTAGGGCAGCCAACTGCACCGTTAGCCCCGAAATTTGATTGAGCTGGCGCACCAAACCACTGAAGGGCCGCTCCACCGTGTTCCCCACCACCCAGGTGAGGCGACGGGTAAAGGGGGTTGCACGCACCGGGTTCGCCGCCAGGGCCCGCTCAAACTGATCCACAAACAGCCGAATGGAACCCACGCCGTTGTCAATTTGCGGAAAATCTTCGTACTCGACCATTTCCGGCAAATCCTGACCCGCAATCAGAAACCACTCATCGGCTAACCAAACAAAGGTGGAACCGAGGGTTTGGCGAAAGGTTTGTTGGAGCGATCGCACCTGGGCAATAACTTCGCAGGCTTTGGCGGGGGTGACGGGCTGTAGCTCATCATCGGCCGGGCGGAATTGCGTTAGCCCCGCTGGCACGATCGCCACGGAGGTGACCGTTGGGCGATGGGGTTCCACTTCGTCTTGGTCGCCATCTAGATCATCATCTAGCTCATTGGGGTCTTGATCATCCCAAGCAGCCCGATCGAACCCATCGGCCTCATCCCACTGATCATCCTCATCGGCCTGATCCTCCTCTGAATCCCAATCCGTCAAGCCCATGGGCTGCGATCGCGGATCGAACACATTTGGATCGAAAACATCTGGATCGACAACATTCGGATTAACAACATTTGGGTCAGGCAGATCCGACTCTGCCGCTTCTGAACCGTCGAGGCGATCGATCACTGCCACCCGATCGCGCTCAGATTCGATCGTCCCCAAATCGGCCCCAGGCGATCGCCCCGCCAACAGCGTCACATTTTCGGAAATAGCCCAACCACCCCCGATCGCGGCTTGGTCAGCCAGGGCCGGCATAGCCCGCCGACTGGGCCCGGCTTGGCCCGCAGGCGATCCATAAAAGCTGGCTAAATCATGAATGGTTCGCTCCAAATGCACCCCGTCATTAATGCCAGGACAGAGCACCACTTGAGCATGGATTTGCAAACGCCGATCGCGAAACCAAGCTAACTGGTTCATGATCTCGCCCGCCCGAGGATTTTTCAGCAGGCGCGATCGCACCTCTGGCTCCGTGGAATGCACCGAAACAAACAAAGGCGACAACCGCAGCCGCTCAATGCGATCCCATTCCCGCTGCGTCAAATTGGTGAGGGTGAGATAGGAGCCATAGAGAAAACTCAATCGATAATCATCATCTTTGTAATAAAGCGATGCGCGTTTACCGGGCGGCTGCTGATCAATAAAACAAAAGGGACAGCGGTTATTGCACTGAATCAGACCATCAAACAGGGCCGCCTCAAATTCCAAGCCCAACTCGTCGTCATAGTCCTTTTCAATTTCAACCAGGTGGGTGTGATCGTGCTGATCCAGCACTTCCAACTCCAACACCTCATCAGCACAGAGGAAGTTGTAATCAATCAAATCTCGGGGTTTCTGGCCATTGATGGCCACCAACCGATCGCCCACTTCAAACCCCACCTCTTGGGCAATTGATCCGGGCAACACTCGCGTAATTTTGGCCGGTCGCACCGCTGCTTCGCTCATCCCCACGCTCCTGAATAGACAACTGGCCAGGCGGTCACCAATCGTGTTTTCCTTGGGCACAACCGGCCAAAATACAGACACCCGATGGCGATTGTGCTGGGGCGATCGGGCCTATGCTGTTGATTCCCAAGCCTTGAACCCCACTGGGCAAGGCCAAGGCGGCTTTGGTGGCCGTTGATTGCTCGTAACCACTCTACCAACTGTTGATTAACCCTATGCCCGCCGCATCCGCTTCCGGCATTCAGCCCACTCTGGAATTCATTCCGCCCAACTACACCCCTTGGGTGCATCGGTTGGCGCGTTGGATCTTTCCTTGGTTGATTCGCCAACAGGGCATCGCAAAACTCCATACGGAAAATGCTGAAACGTTGGCGGAACTGTTTCGCGACTTCCAGGCGGGCAAACTCCGCTTTATTTTGGCTTTTCGGCATCCCAGCACCAATGACCCGTTCGTGATGTCCCACTTGCTGTGGGAGGCAGTGCCCCAGGTAGCGCGCGATCGGGGCATTCGGCTTCCGGATTGGCCGCACACGCACTTTATTTACGATCGGGGCATTCCCCTTTGGGCGGGGGATGCGGTGGCCTGGATGTTTTCCCACTTGGGCGGCACATCAATGCAGCGGGGCAAGCTCGATCGCCCCGGGCTAAAAACGGCTCGCGATCTGTTGCTGAACGGGCGGTTTCCGCTGGCGGCGGCCCCGGAAGGCGCAACCAACAGCCACAGCGAAGTGGTTAGCCCCCTGGAGCCGGGCGTGGCCCAAATGGCCTTTTGGACGGTGGAGGATTTGCGATCGGCCGGGCGATCGGAGCGGGTGGCCATTGTCCCGATCGGGATTCAATACACCTACCTTTCGCCCCCTTGGGCCGAGATCGATCGGCTCATCGACACGATCGAAACCAGCCTTGGCCTCACGAATCCCCTGAAAACCACCGCCCCCACCAGCCCCGAAGAAGGTCGCTACTTGCGGTTATACCTGTTGGGCGATCGGCTCCTGGACTTGGTGGAGCAGTTTTATCAAACCTTCTATCAACAAACCCTCCCGATCGTGGACTTGCCCGATCCCAACGAACGCATGGGCCAACGGCTGAAAAATCTTTTGGATACCGCATTGCGGGTGGGGGAAGCCTATTTTGGCGTAACCAACACTGGCACGGTTGAAGAGCGTTGCCGGCGGTTGGAACAGGCCGGCTGGGATCGGATCTACTGCGATGACGGGCGATCGCGCTGCCCAGTGGAGCGCGGTTTGGCCAACTGGGTGGCCGCCGAAGCCACCATCCGAATGCAACACATGCGCCTAGTGGAACGGTTCACCGCCGTCACGGGCCGCTATGTGCGCGAAAAACCCACCGCCGAACGGTTTGCGGAAACCCTACTGATTTTGTGGCGCGTCACCACCTGGATTCAGGGAGACGACACCAGCAAGCCCCCGCAACTGGGCAAACAAGCGGTTTGGTTACGGGTTGCTGACCCAATTTGGGTGAGCGATCGCGCAGCGGACTACAAAGCCAATCGCCGCGCCACCCTCCAATCCGTCACCCAGGAAATTCACCAATCCCTCAAAAACCTAATCGCCTAGCCGGGTCACCCTCAACCGGACTTTTCCTGGTTCGCCGCTGTCCGACGAGCCAGGAAGCGTTCGGAAATGACGATCACGGCGAAAATGGCCTCAGATGCCAAGAAATTGCACATCTTCGTATAAGTCCAGCACCGCAATTTCCAAATTCCAGCCCACTATTTGGAATCGATCGGCTGGGCCAAATTGCTCCGTTTCCCAGATACCGAATGAATTTTTCTGGCGCACTTCCACTTGCATTTGATCTTGGGCAATTAAAAGATAAGTTTTTAGGGTTTCTAGTTGCTGATAGTCTTCAAATTTAGCTCCCCGATCGAACCGCTCCGTGGAAGGGGATAGCACTTCAGCAATCAATGAGGGATAGCACTTCATATATCGATTGTCCCGATCGCGTGGATCGCAAGTAACGAACACATCAGGGTAGTAGAAAAAATCATGATTTCGCCCCACTTTCACGTTGCCTGAGTGGACGAAGCAGCCTTGCCCCTTCAGGCGCGATCGCAGCAGGCTCACCAGCGCTAGGCTGATCAAGTCATGAACATCACTTCCACCGGCCATGGCATATACCAAGCCCGATCGATATTCATGGCGCATGGGGCTATTGGCTTCTAGGTTGAGATATTCCTCGGGGCTGAAGAAAATTGGCATTGGATCAGTTCAACCAAAAGAATGATCGCACCGATCATAGTAAGCAGTATCAAGATCATTAGATGGCTCTATGGTTCCTGTTCCAAGGTGCTGAAAATTTCCGCAAGAATGCTGTTAGAAAATAGCAGACCATCCGGTTCTGCAAGAGCAAGCCGATCGCCCGATCGCACCACCCAACCCTCCGCCACAAATTGATCGAGGCATTGCAACACCCGATCGACCCAAACCATGCCAAATTCTCGGCGCAGGGGTTCCAAGGCCAAACCCTCCGCCAACCGCAATCCCAACATCAGCGTTTCCGCCAATCGATCGGGCACAGATTGGGGTGAAGCGGGTGGTTCAATTGCGCCGTTGTTCAGCCAATCGTAGTAAGCAGCTCGGGTGCGTGGCCGGCCAAAGCGCTGCCCGGCCAAGTAGCTGGTGGCTCCCATCCCAAAACCGTAGTAGGGGCGATTTTCCCAGTAGGTGCGGTTGTGGCGACACTGAAAGCCGAACTGGGCATAGTTGGAAACTTCGTAGTGCTGAAAACCCGCTGCCTGAAGGGTTTGGGAAGCCATCCGATACATTTGAGCCGTTTGTTCATCGGAGGGTAGGGGCCGATCGCCCGGTTGGTAGCGCCGATCGAACACGGTTTGCGGCTCAATGATCAGGTCATAAACCGATAGGTGCGCCGGGCCACAGGCCACAGCCCGATCAAGCGACGCTTGCCACTGGTCGATCGACTGATTGGGTAATCCCGAGATCAGATCTAGGCTCCAATTTTTGACCCCCGCCGACTGCAAGAGGGCCACGGCCTGTTCAATATCTTGGACTCCATGCGATCGACCGCAGGCGGCTAACAATTCCGACTGAAAGGCTTGCACCCCCAGGCTAATGCGGTTGACCCCGGCCGCCAAAAAGCCCGCCAACCAGGCGCGATCGAACGTGCCCGGATCGAGTTCCATGGAAATTTCCACTTGGGGAGCCAACCCAAAGCGGCGATCGAGCAGTTGCAAGAGCCGATCGACCTGTTCGGGGGCCAGCAGGGACGGCGTGCCGCCCCCAAAAAAGACGGTTTCCAAGGGCGGTTGATCTGCGGCGGCGCGATCGGCCCCAAGGGTGATTTCCCGCTCCAAGGCTGCCAAGTATTCAATGATTTGGGCGCTGTTGCGACCTGTGGCGGGTTCCGGTGGTTGGTCGGAGCGATCGCGGAAGGTTTTGAACTCCCCCACCACGGAAATGGGGAAATCGCAATAAAAGCAACGCCGCCGACAAAAGGGAATGTGCAAATAGGCGGCCCGGGGCGGGGCCAGGGCGACGGGATGACTCATGGGATTCTGTCGGCGTTTCGGGTCGGTGTTTTGGGTCGCTGTTGCCGGTTAGCTCGATCGGCTTGTGGAAATCGGCTGGCGCGATCGGTTAACCGCCCTGGGTTTCAGCCAAAGCCACCAAGTCACGGGGCTATAATACTCATCAAATTCTGTCAAGAATTGGGCGCAATCGTTCTGAATCGCCGCCCATGGGCGGCCGATCAAGGACTAGCAACCACCGCGACCAATCCCAATTCGACTCAGCCCCCACCCACCGAAGAGCCTGCAATTAGCCACCGCGATCGTTCCTGCATCCACCGCCTGCAAGCAATGCTCTGAGCAATGGTCGCGATGACTCGGGCGATCGTCCACTCGATCGATGACCATGATTGACACCGTAATTATCCTTTCATTTCTGATCGCCGGTGCGGGCATTGGCTTTTTCGGCATTGACTTTTTGCCCGCCCAAACCCTGGCCCAAGTCACCAACCGCGAAGGTCTCAGCTTTGCCACGGGTGGTTTTGGGGCCCTGATTGGCTTGGTGCTGGGACTGGCTTGCCAAACCACCTACCGACGCATTGAAAACCAGGTGCGCCAAATGCCCCCCGATCGGCTGCTGACCCGATCGGGTGGGGTGGTGTTGGGGCTGTTGATGGCCAACTTGATGTTGGCTCCTTTGTATCTGCTGCCGTTTCCTTGGGAGCTGGCCTTCATCAAACCCCTCGTGGCGGTGTTGGGCAGTGTGCTGTTTGCGGTCACGGGCGTATCGTTGGCCGACACCCACGGGCGATCGTTCCTGCGGTTAATTAACCCCAACAGCGTTGAATCCATCCTGGTCAGTGAAGGAACCCTGGCTCCGGCCGCCGCCAAGGTGGTGGACACCAGTTGCATCATTGACGGCCGGCTGACGGCCCTGCTGGAAACCAAATTCATTGAAGGGCGCTTGATTGTGCCCCAGTTTGTGTTGCAGGAATTGCAGCGCATTGCCGATTCCGCCAGCGACCAGAAGCGATCGCGCGGGCGGCGGGGTCTGGATATTTTGCAGCAAATGCGTGAGGCCTATCCCGATCGGCTCACGATCCATTCCGCCGACTACGAAGACATCACCACCGTCGATGCCAAACTGGTGCGGCTGGCCCAAGAAATCAACGGCGCATTGCTGACCACGGACTACAACCTGAATAAGGTGGCCACGGTGCAAAACGTCCCGGTCTTGAATGTCAATGACCTGGCCGATGCCCTGCGCCCCGCCTACCTGCCCGGCGACAGCATTGAGCTAAAAATTGTCCGGGAAGGCAAGGAACCGGCCCAAGGGGTGGGCTATCTCAGCGATGGCACGATGGTCGTGGTTGAAGATGGCAACTCCTATTTGGGCGGTGAATTGCGGGTGGTGGTCACCAGCGCCCTGCAAACTTCCGCCGGACGGATGATTTTTGCCAAACCCGAAGCCGCCGTTTCATAGGCCATTTCATAGGCCATTGCATCTAGGCCATTGCATCAAGGTTAGGCAGCGGTTCGGATCCAGAACAAAGCAACAAGGAACATGGCAACGTTAACGGATTGGACGGTGGGGCTAACTCGGCGGCGGTTGCTGTGGGCCTTGGGGGGACTGTCGATCGCGGCGATCGGGGGGTGTGGGCGATCGGGCAGCACGGGCGGTGGCGGGCGATCGCAACTGGTCACCAGCATCCTCAGCGAACCCAAAACCTTCAACTACGCCATTAACGAAGAATCGCCCAACATTTTCGGCATCACCTACGAAGGCCTGGTAGAAGAAGATCCAGAAACCGGCAAGGTGGAACCGGCCCTGGCCGCAGGCTGGGAAATGAGCAACAACGGTCAGCGGATCGTTGTCACCCTGCGATCGGGGTTGCGTTGGTCGGACGGTGCGCCCCTCACTGCCGATGATGTGTCCTTCACCTTCAATGAAGTCTTCTTCAATGAAGCAATTCCCACGGGTATTCGAGACGTGTTGCGGGTGGGCCAAAGCAACGCGCTGCCCCAAGTGAAAATGCTGGGCCCGCTCCAGGTGGAATTCAGCGTTCCGGAACCCTTTGCCCCCTTTTTGCGGAGTTTGGGCGTGGGCATTTTGCCCGCCCATCGCCTGCGCCCCACCCTCAAAACCAAGGGAACCGACGGCCGGCCGCAATTTTTGACCACTTGGGGCGTGGACACTCCGCCCAGCCAAATTGTTGGCAATGGCCCCTACCGACTCAAGGAATATGTCACCAGTCAACGGCTGGTGTTTGAGCGCAATCCCCACTATTGGCGCAAGGGGCCAAACAATGCGCCCCAGCCCTACATCGAAGAGTGGGTTTGGCAAATTGTGGAATCCCAAGACACCTCCCTCTTGCAGTTTCGATCGGGCGGTTTGGACTCGATCAGCGTCACCGCCGACTATTTTTCCCTGCTGAAACGGGAGGAAAGACGCGGCAACTTCACGATTTACAACGCTGGCCCCACCTTGACCACTTCGTTCATCTGCTTCAACTTGAACAAAGGCCAACGGGACGGCAAACCTCTCGTTGATCCGGTCAAGTCTGCTTGGTTTAATGATTTGCGATTTCGGCAGGCGGTGGCCCACGGGATCGATCGCCAAACCATGATCGACAGCATCTTTCGGGGACTGGGACAACTGCAACATTCCCCGATCGCCAGCCAAAGCCCCTATTACCTCTCGCCGGAACAGGGGCTGCTGACCTATGGTTTCAACCCGGAGCGATCGCGCCAACTGCTGACCGAGGCCGGCTTCCAAAATCGCAATGGTGAATTATTCGACGCGGCCGGCAACCGAGTGCGCTTCACCCTGATCACCAACGCAGGCAACAAAATTCGCGAAGCCATGGGCGCACAAATCGCCCAAGACCTGGCCAAACTGGGAATGAAGGTTGATCTTCAGCCGATCGCCTTTGGCAGCTTGGTTTCCAAACTCTCCGATAGTTTGGATTGGGAATGCCATTTGCTGGGATTTACCGGCGGTGTTGAACCCCACGGCGGTTCCAATGTGTGGCGGGTCACGGGCCGACTCCATGCCTTTAACCAAACGCCGGATCCCGGCAAGCAACTGGTGGGCCAGGAATTTGCCCCCTGGGAATTGGAGATCGATCGCCTCTATGCCCAAGCCTCCCAGGAGCTAGATGAAACCAAGCGCCGCGCCCTTTACGCCCGCACCCAGCAGTTAACCCAGCAATATCTTCCCTTCATCCACCTGATCACGCCCTATTCTCTGGTGGCCGTGCGGAACACGCTCCAAGGGCTAAAGGTGAATGCCCTCGGCGGCGCATTCTGGAATATTCACGAGTTGCGGCTCGATCGGGAAGCTTGAGCAGGTCTCTGAGCAGCCGAAACTAGCCACCCTGTGTGCCCCAGCGATCAACGCAGACAAACGCAGACAAATGCAGACAAGGAGCTAAAGCCCCTTGCCCCCACAACTGATGATTGGGGTGCTTGGGCCAAAGCCCCCTGGTTTTCACGCATCAGCCACCCAAGTCCACCGTAATCGGTGAATCCTGGCGCACGGTGGCCGCTTCTCGATGCATCAGGGCCTCCCCTTCTCCGGGCGGCTCCAGCCCGATCGCCCGCAGATCCGCATCCACCATGATCTTGACCAATTCCTCAAAGGTCACCGACGGTTCCCAGCCCAGCTTTTCCTTCGCTCGGCCCGCATCCCCAATCAACAGATCCACTTCAGCCGGCCGCAAGTAGCGCGGGTCAAACTCCACAAACTGCTGCCAGTCCAAATTCACATAGCCAAAGGCCACATCCAAAAACTCCCGGATCGAGTGGGTTTCATTGGTGGCCACCACATAGTCATCGGGTTGTTCCTGCTGCAACATCAGCCACATGGCCCGCACATAGTCCTTGGCATAGCCCCAATCGCGCTTGGAATCGAGATTGCCCATAAAGATTTTCTTTTGGGTTCCGGCCAAAATTCGCGATAGGGCCCGCGTAATCTTGCGGGTCACGAAGGTTTCACCCCGACGAGGCGACTCGTGGTTAAACAAAATGCCATTGCAGGCAAACAGCCCGTAGGACTCGCGGTAATTCACCGTTTGCCAATGGGCATAGACCTTGGCGCAGGCGTAGGGACTGCGGGGATAAAACGGGGTTGTTTCCTTTTGGGGAACCTCCAGCACCTTGCCGAACATTTCGGAAGAGCCAGCTTGGTAATAGCGAATTTCTTGGCCGGTGCGTTGTTGGGTTTCGCGCAAGGCCTCCAAAATCCGCAAGGTTCCCAGCCCTACGGCATCCACGGTATATTCCGGCTCGTCAAAGCTCACCCGCACATGGGACTGGGCCCCCAGGTTATAGACTTCGTGGGGCTGAATTTTGTCGAGGATCCGGCGGAGGGTGGAGCCGTCGCACAGATCGCCGTAGTGCAGAAACAGCCGCACACCTTCGTTGTGGGGATCTTCGTAGAGGTGATCGATCCGATCGGTGTTGAAGGTGGAGGTGCGGCGGATGATGCCGTGAACTTCATAGCCCTTTTGGAGCAGCAGTTCCGACAGATAGGAGCCGTCTTGGCCGGTGATGCCGGTGATTAGGGCGCGCTTGGGTTGCGTCATTAGGGACAGGGTTTACGACTGAAGGGAGGTTGGGATCGTCTGGGTTGGGCGATCGAACCTGAAGGGAGAACAGCACCGCAACCCAAGCGCGATCGAACCGTCGCCATTATCCATGACGATCGAGCAAGGCCGCCACCAACCGCAGGGCATCGTTGCGGGCGATCGTTGCGGGTGATCGTTGCGGGTCATTGCTGATGGATCGAGGACGCTAGGGCCTAGTAAGCGCCGTTCTCCTTGGTGGCCACCACCACCCAGAGGGTCTTTAACACGATCCAAATATCAAGCCAAAGGTTCCGAGCGCTGGCATAGTACACATCGATCGAAATGCGGCGATCGTAGGGAATATCGTTGCGTCCCGACACTTGCCATAGTCCAGTAATTCCCGGCTTCACGGTCAGCACCTTATGGATGTGACGACCATACATGGGCAATTCTTCGGGAACCAACGGCCGCGGCCCCACCACACTCATATCCCCCAGCAATACATTTAAAAACTGGGGGAATTCGTCCAAGCTGGTCACCCGCAAAAAGCGACCAATCCAGGTGATGCGGGGGTCGCGCTTGAGCTTGCAGGTGGCGGCATATTCGGCCTGCAAGGCGGGATCTTTGGCAATCATGGCGGCTAGCATTTCATCGGCGTTCACCACCATGGTGCGAAATTTGATGCACCGAAAACGGCGAAAGTTTTTGCCGACGCGACTTTGGGTATAAAAAACGGGGCCGGGCGAACTGAAGGCCACAAGGGCAATCAGCAGCAGATACAGCGGCGAAAAAACAGTCAGTACAAACAGGGAAAAAACGATGTCAAACAGTCGTTTAACAAAGTCCGCATTCAGGTTGCTGATAACGGCAGGCCCGAGGCTTCGACGGGAGGTCGATCGCCCGGCCCGGCTGGCAACGGAAGGACTCTTAGCCAGCATGACACTCCTTCAAGTTTGTTCACACCACACCTGAGCCTAATGATAAGGCTTGGTTCCGAAAGTCCGGCCCGGACAATACGCTTCAAGAACTGACTACCGGGGCGATCGAGCCAATTCCGGTGGCTAATTCTCGGTAGCCAAGGCCGCCAACCAGGGCTGAATCTGCAAGTCATATTGGCCTGCCTGTTCCGGGGGATACCAACCCTGTTCGATTTTGGCCAGAATTTGCGGCAGGGCGGCTAAAAATTCGGGCGATCGGAGGTTGGGATGCACCGTCCAAGCATCGGTGGACGGGAGCACCGCCCGCCACCAGGGGCCCAGTTCCAGCCGCTTGGAAACCATTAATTCCCAGGAATCCAGGCGACCGCGCCCGGTGGTTCCATACAAGGCGGTGCGCAGGGCGGTGGGGAGCTGATCGAACCAGGGCCGGGGCGATCGATGCCACAAAATGGGCCAGGGCAAGAGTTGGTCAAACCGGCGGCGATCGATCAAAAAGGCGCGGCTGCTGAAGAATTTGAAGCGATAAAACCCATCGGGGTCTTGGGTGAAGGGTTTGACCTGATGCATGGCATCGGCCGGCGGCCCCGTCAGTGGCCGCACAGACATCACATCGGGCCGAGCCTTGAGCAGTTCCACCCCTTCGGAAATCCAATCATGGCCGGGCTTTTGATAAAGCATCATGTCGCTGTCGAAGTGCAGCAGGTAGTCACCCGCGATCGCTTCGAGGGCGTAGAGGCTGCCAAAAATGGGGTAGCCCTTCCAGTTGTGGGTGTGGGGCAGGGGCCAACCGAAGTGCTTGCGGTAAACCTGGGGCCGTTGGCCATAGTCCATGTCTGCGAGCCGATCGACAATGCCGCGATCAAGCAGTTCTTGGCAGGCGGCCCGCAATTGCTCGATCGTCCCCAGGCCCGGCCGCTGCACCTTATCGCCAGACAGGGGAGCCGTATCCACAAACAGCACCCGCTCCACAAAGGGAAAGTTGCAACTCCGAACCAGGTGCGGAATGGTGTGCATCATGAATGGCAAATCCGTGCGGGCCACCATGATCGACAGGGAACAAGAGGGAACAGCCACCGCGATCGCAACTCCTCAGCTCAAGGTTATGAATTCAATTGATGAATTCAATCTATGAATTCGGCCAATTCCACCCTACTTCGATCGCCCCGGCCGTCAATCAGCCGACTTTCTGCAACTGATCCAGCCGTTCCAACACTTCCGCGCTGTGAACCACCGGCCGCACCTTCAAGAATCGATCGCGCAGCATCCCTTCCGGGTCGATCAGATAGGTATGGCGCATGGACATGGGATTCATCCAGGAACCATAGGCCCGGCTGACGGCCCCGTCGGTGTCTGCCAACAGGGGAAAACGCAATCCCTCCGCATCACAGAATTCCGCGTGGCTGTCCACATCATCGGCGCTGACTCCCAAAATTTGGGTGTTACGGGCTTGATATTGGGGCAAGTCGCGCTGGAACCGCTGGGCCTCGATCGTGCAGCCAGAGGTGAAATCCTTGGGGTAGAAATACAACACCACCCACTGGCCTCGGTAATCTTGCAGCGAAATCATGCCATCGCCGCTGTTGCTGAGCAGGGTGAAATCGGGAGCCGGGGCATTCAAGGCCGGCTGAGGGCCACCCAAGGCCCAGGCGGCATTGGGGCCAACAAACCACAGCACCAGGGCGATCGCCCCAGCCAAACAAACCACCAACGCGCGATCGAGCCAATGGCGCACCCGAGCCAAAGACCCCGAGGGAGCCAAACGGTGTGAAAGCAACATCAAACAAGCCTCCTCAGACCTGAGTTTCGGAATTGGGGTTAATCAACGGTTTTGACGCTTGGGGCCGATCGCAGTTTTGGACTAAACCTCAAACTCCGCGCCCCTGATGGCCAAGTCGCTGGTGGTGCGACGCACGGCCACGTAGCTGCCCAAGAGGCCCACGGAACAGCCAAACCCTACCAAAATCGAAAGCAACAATAGCAAGTCAGAACCCGTGAGGGGCAAGTCTCGGGCCAGCAGTTGCACCAATCCCAAGCGGCTGTTCAGCAAGGAACCGAGGGCCTGTTGCAAGGCCATGACGGCCAAACTGGCGATCGAGGCTCCCTGGACTCCAAAAACGGCCCCTTGGAGAATAAAGGGTAGATAGATCCACACAGGGGTTGCCCCCACCAGTTGAGCAATTTCAATTTCCTGACGACGGGCGGCCACCACCAACCGAATGGCGGTGATGATCGTGGCGATCGCGGCGGAAACCAACAGGACGATCGTACCCGTGGCGACCACCTTCAGCCCCCAATCCAGTTCCCGCAGCCGCACCACCACTTCCGCCGCATACCGGGCCGCATCTACGCCGGGCAATTGGGCAATGGTGGCCGCCAGTTGGGGAGTCAGCTCGGCCTGGGCTGCTTGGGCTTTTAGCTCGTCGGTGAGGGGGTTGCCTTCCAACTGTTGGGTGGCGCGGGCAATATCCGAAATGCCCAAATCCCGAACCAGGTCTTGCCAGGCCTGATCTTTCGGAATCACTTGCACGGCCACCACGCCTTCGAGCTGGGCGATCGATCGGGCAACGGCGGCGGTTTGGGCCCCGGGTTGCAAATACACGCAAATTTCGAGCTGGCTCCCCAGTTTGGCCAGGGCCCGATCGAGATACCAAGTGCCCTGCAAGCTAATGCCAAACAAAAACAAGGACACCGCCACCGTACCCACGGCGGCCCAGTTCATCCAGCCGCCCCGTCGCAGGCCTTGCCGGGTTTCTTGCCACAGATACAGCCAAGGGATGGCCGTCCGATCGCCCATGGGGGTTGCCTTCGCCTCCGACTCGCCTCTGAACCATCATAATCAGAGAAATGGCGGTCTCGATTCCTGGCCAGACTCCTGGCCCCATTCATTCCACACCCTCGAAAGTCGCTCGTGACACACTCTGTGCCCCAATCCACACCCAAATCCACACCCAACTCCGCCCCCAACTCCACATCAAACACGCCCAAGCACACCCCGGCTACCGCTATGACCAACGCCGCTGATTCTGAACTCCAGTCCCAAAACCAGCCTGCGGCCGAGTTGGGTACAGGGGAAAATGGGCGATCGATCCTGATTTGCCAGAACGTTCACTGCTACCGCAATCGATCGGGAGCCGTGCTGGCCGCTTTCCAGAGCGCCGCCTTGCCAGCGGGGGTCACCGTCACCGCCAGCGATTGCCATGGCCAGTGCCACTTGGGCCCCAGTGTGCGAATTGTGCCCGATGAAACTTGGTATGCCCGGGTCGAGCCAGCGGATGTGTCCAGGATTGTGGAGGAACATCTGCGGCAAAATCACCCGGTCTCAGATTTGCTGAATCCTCGCTTACATATGGATTACAGCGCCTATTACGGCCAAGCAAGCTACGGTCAAACCGAGGCCGCCTCCTGAGCGTTGGTCAAAGGGCCCATTCCAAATCACGATCAAAAAATTCACCCCCCAACTCTCCAAGCAAACGGAGGAGAAGGGAGGTGAAGGTTAATCAACGGTCTGAAGGGACTTCAAGTCCTTAATTACAGCAATTACAGCGACTGGCGCACCAAAACTCAATCGTTTCAGCCTCGCGCCAGCCGATGGCGACGGCCCCTAGGCTTCAACCGGAGGCAGATCCAACCGCAACGAATCCAAAACGCTTTGGACATTGCTGGTGGCATAGCCCACTTCGAGGGGGAACTTGGCTTGCAAAACGGCCAACACCCGATCGAGCTGACCTTCAAGCTGGCGATCGTTGCGAATCAGCTTCCGCAGCCGATCCTTAACAGCCGGCAGAATCGGCCCCGTGTCTTTACCCTCAGAGGCTTCGAGGGCATGGGTACGGAACAACTCCAGGCGATCAATCTTTTGCGTGCGCAACAGGTCTTGCAATTCATAGCAAGCCCGATCGGTAAACTCTTGGGTCACATATTCCAAGACCACCGGTTGCAAGCCAAACATGGCCCCACCGGCCGCGCCACGCTCAATCAGCGATCGCCGGCCCAGGGATTCCAACGCTTCAATTAATTCCGGTTGCGAGAACGGAATCGAAATTTTGTCGCGCAGTTGGCTCAAAGACAGAGGTTGCTGTTCGATCGCCAACCAATAAACAATCGCCCGTTCAATATCCGACAGGCGATCAAACTGGCGTTGCAACAAATCGCGAATATCCCCAAACACCAGGGTCGATTGCTTCAAAAACTCCGACACCCGACCGCCAAACAGTTCTTGAATCGTGGTCGAAGCAATCTTCAAGGTGAGCGGGTTTCCCCGATACAAATCAATCAACTCCTTCCAGAGTTTTTCCTCTTGCAAGCCCTTGTCGCGGAAAATTTCACCCGCTTCATCGGGGCCCAACGCGCCCAACTGCGACACCCGCACCGGCAGCGTATTGCCCTCTAGGCGAGCCACCTCACGGGGCTTTTCGGAACTGGTGAGCAGCAAGCAGCTTTGGTGCGACTCTTCGCCCACCCGGCGCAGCAATTCACCATAGTCCTCAAACCCGTCGCGGTATTGTCCGGAGATATCCCCTTGACGCAGTACCGACTCCACCCCATCCAACACCAACAAGCAGCGGTGTTGACGCAGATAGTCAATCAACAACGTAATGCGGTTGTGGGCACTGTCTGGCAGATAGGTTTGGCGCTTGCGAGACAGGGTTTGCACCAACCGGCCAATCACCTCGCGGGGCGAAACCCCATGGCGGAGCGATCGCCAAATGATGAACTCAAACTCGTCTTGCTCTTCGAGAGATCGAGCCAAGCGAACCGCCAGCGCCGTCTTACCGATCCCCGCGATCCCCAGCAAGGCCACCACGCGGCAGTGATCTTGAGAAATCCAGGTTTGCAGGGCAGTCAGCTCCTGCGCACGACCATAGAAAGCCGAAATATCCGGCGCTTCTCCCCAGTCATACTGCGGCGGCAACTCGCCCACTTCCACTTCGGGGGTGACCGGAATTGCCACGATCGGCCCTTGCGTTTGGCGGGTTTGATACTGAGACACCAAAATCTGCTGAAGCTTGGCCAATTTTCCTGGCCCAGCACCAGCAATATGAAACTTTTTATACACTTCACCCAAGCGCTTACGGGCCGCTTCTGGGCGGATTCCTAGGCGTTGGGCAATGGCATTCATCGGCTCACCATTGATGGCTGCGGCCAGCACATCCAGCTCGGTATTCGAGACACTATGCTCCTTCGCAATTTGTCTCAAAAAGTCTTGAGGAATCAATTCACCAATCTCTCTGTACTAAACAATCTTCGGCCTTCATCTTAGCCTCGAAAATGTATTTCTTATATGAATATTTTCTAGACATGAGTTCGTAGCTATCAGGGGAGAGTGGGATAAGCTCTCGCATCTCGCACGGTGGAATATTGCGTTTTCAAGATACTTGTGCCTCCTAGGCAGGTTTTGCCCTGCTCTGGCCGAGGGGTCTTGGAATTGAGGATTTTCTGAGCATGAGTTTATGGGCATTAACTACAAGGGTAGATGGGGTCGAAATCACTCTGCAAATAGCGGACAGGGAGGCAACCCAAACACCACCCC
This sequence comes from Limnothrix sp. FACHB-1083, assembly GCF_014696485.1. Lineage (NCBI taxonomy): Bacteria > Bacillati > Cyanobacteriota > Cyanophyceae > Pseudanabaenales > Pseudanabaenaceae > Limnothrix > Limnothrix sp. FACHB-1083. Next base: position 128,867 of record NZ_JACJQD010000012.1, read on the forward strand.
AAACACCACCCCAGACCCGACTCAGAAATGAACGAAGATCGACGGCGCACCCTGCGCCCAAAAACTTGCCCGGGAACTCGCCCGGGAACTCGCCCGAGAACTTGCCCGAAAACTTGCCCGGGAACTCGCCCGAGAACTTGCCTCAAAATTTGCCCGAAAATTTGACCCGACTGGGATCCCTAAGCTCGATAGAATGGGGGGTGCTAGCAACGCCGCTGTGTTTCGCCGAGTTTTCAGGTCTTTGCGTGGATCTAGATCGAGTCTTTAAACATCCTAAGCCAATCATTGGAGTCGTCCATTTGTTGCCGCTGCCGAGTTCTGCGCGGTGGGGACTGAGCCTTAAGGCAGTTATTGAGCGCGCTGAACAGGAAGCAGTGGCGCTGGCTGCCGGTGGGGTGAATGCGATTTTGGTGGAAAATTTTTTTGATGCCCCTTTTCCGAAAGATGCGGTTGATCCGGCGGTGGTGAGTGCCATGACGCTGGTGGTTCACCATTTACAAAATTTGGTGACTTTACCGATCGGGGTGAATGTGTTGCGCAATGATGCCCATTCGGCCATTGCGATCGCATCTTGCACCGGGGCGCACTTCATTCGGGTCAATGTGCTGTCGGGGGTGATGGCCACCGATCAGGGATTGATTGAAGGCCAGGCCCACCAGCTCCTGCGTTACCGGCGAGAACTGGGCAGTGATGTCAAGATTTTGGCGGATGTGTTGGTGAAACATGCTCGCCCGATCGGGTCGCCCAACTTAACGGTGGCGGTGCAGGACACGATCGAACGTGGCTTGGCCGATGGGGCGATTTTGTCGGGCTGGGCCACTGGCAGCCCGCCAAACATTGAAGATTTGGAATTAGCCAAGGCTGCAGCGGGAGATACGCCGATCTTTGTGGGCAGCGGGGCTAATTATGACAATGTGGCGCAACTGCTGGAAGTAGCGGATGGGGTAATTGTGGCCAGCTCCCTGAAGCGGCGAGGCCGGCGGGATTTGCCGATCGACCCGAACCGGGTTAGCCAGTTTGTGGAGGTGGCGCGGCGGGGCCGGCCGGCTCCGGCGATCGTTGTCCCTACGCCCACACCCATGAGCTGATGAGTTAGTGCCCATGAGTTAGTACCCATGGGCTGGCACTCAGGAGCTGGCACTCAGAGGCTCAGGCCTAATTAATCGGTACTAATCAGTTAATCAGTCCAGGGTTATGGCTTGGGCGGCAATGCAATGGCGGGGGCCAGTTGAAACCCGGCGATCGCCCCTTGCAAAATGGCTTGGCGCGATCGCTGGCGCAAGCTTTCCACTGCAATGAGATACGTATCCTGGCCTTCGGTGGTGGCGGCCACCTGCACCGGGCTTTGGGGACTGGCATAAAGCTGCCAAGTGCGCCCGCCCACCTGCCGGGATCCTTGGGCGGTCAAGGGCACGGTCAGCCCCAGCCGTCGCAAGGCTTGGGGGCCGGTTTCGCCCACCACCCACGTGAAGCTGATGCGGCCTTCATTCGGTTCTGTTTCGGGCGATCGCCACAGGTTGGTCAAGATCGAATCTCGCTGCCAGCCCAAGGGGACGAGCGATCGAACTCGCGTCCCCCACACCGCGATCGCGTGCAGGGCAGGAATCATCGGCACTTGGGGCATAAATTGCACCTGAGCCGCACAACGCCCATCGGGAGCTTGGTTTGGATCGCGCAAAAAATCGCGAACCAGGCGGTTGGCGCAATCACTGCTGGCAAAGGCCCCATGGCCCAACCCGGGAAAGGTGTAGTGATAGGCGTGGGACAGGCTGGCTGCCACCTGATTGCCAAAGGGTGGCGGCGTGACCGGATCTAAGTTGCCCGACAGCAACAGGGTTGGAATATCGGTGCTCACGGGGCGGTTGGCTTCGGGGCCCAAGGTGGGGACAGGCCAGAGGCGGCAACTGTCTAGAAATTCTTGCGGATCGGTACTGAGGGAGCGCAATTCCGGCAGAATGCTGCCCAAGTCGGTGGTTCCGGGGGTGGTGAATCCGGCTTCTTCAGCACAAAGCACCGATTGTTGCATTCCGTCGGCTAGGGGGCTGAACCAATCGGACGCTAGCTCCGTGAGGGAAGACCAGTCGCCCGATCGCATTTCGCGCAGCCATTCCGGGAGTTGCGGAATTAAGCTGCTGTCGTAGAGCGCTGAAATGACCAGGTTAACCAGCCCATCGCCGTCGATCGCCACGGTGCGCCAAAATTGCTCACCATTGTCGGCCAGGACTCGGCCCGATCGCCCCGCTTGCAATTGCGCATCCACATAGGCGATCGCGTCAAAGCCTTCGGTGGTGATGGGCTGGCGCTCCAGTTGGGCCACCACGGCTTGGAAGGTTTCTTGCAGACGGGGATATTCCCGCTGGCAAACGGGCGATCGTCGGCATTGTTCAAACAGTTGCCGCAGGGCCCGATCGTGACTGCGCAAGGATTCGGTGATGTAGTTGGTGTTTAGGGGAACCACCGCATCTAAGATCACGCTCCGCAGTCGATCGGGATGGCGCTTCATCAGGTGTTGGCCCAGCATTGTCCCGTAGGACACCCCATAGAAATTGAAGCGGCCATAGCCCAGGGCAGACATCACCAGCGGGATATCGTCAGCATTTTCCCAACTGTTATAGGCTCCCAGGTCTATCCCCTGGCCCAAGAGTCGATCGCGACAGGCCCCATAGGCCGCCAGGGTTTTTTGGTTGATGGTTTCCTCGCTGAGCTGGGGCAGTTGGGGCGCAATCTGTCGATCGACCTCGTAGATTTCTTGGCAAAACAAATAGGGCTGGGAAAATTGCGTGCCCCGTTGCTCAATCAGCACCAAGTCCCGATCGCTCAGGCCCGGCGTGGCGGCAATGGCTTCCCACCAAGGTTCCAGCAGCATCAGGGTGGAACCACCGGGCCCCCCTTGGGCCATCACCAGTGGATCCGGTTGGGCCTGGGGGCGATCGCTGCGAATTTGGGCCACGGCCAGGCGAATCGTTGGCCCCGTGGGGTTGGCGTGGCGCTCCGGCACGGTCACAAAGCCACAGCGCAACCGATCGCCCAACCGAGCCAAGGCCTCGGTGCGCAGCAGCGATGGGCAAGGGGCCGCTTCAAATTGACCCACGACTGCACTGGGCCGAGTCATGTCGGATTGGATCGCACCGGGTTGAATCGCACCGAGTTGAGTCGCACTAGCTTGGATTACTTCGATCGCAGCCGATTGGAACCGGGCGATCGGCCGTGAGGAGACACCAGAAAAATCCTCGGCGGAAACACTGGATAAAAACCCTTCCCCCACAAGGGTCACCGCCACGGTGCAGCCCGATATCCATGCCCACCGTTGCCACCAACGCCCCCTCCGCCCGATAACCATCACAGTTTCTTAAGAAAAATAAAAATTTTGTAGCAAGGTGCGATCGATAGCTTAACCGATGGCGGGCGATCGACATATCCCTTTACAGATCCGGGTTTTGGGCGTTGAAACAGGTGTAAAACAAATCCCGACTTTTTTAATCGGGATTGTTTGCAGGCCCCTTGTAACCCGTGATACGCTTTCTGCATTCGATGGGATACTCCCTAATCCCGTTGCCGCAAAACAGGAGCGAAACCGCCCCATGACTGGAGTTCTCGATACCCGCCGCACCGCTACCGAATCGCCCGATCATCAGCACAGCCACCCAGCCGATGGCCACCATAGCCACAGCGGCCACTTTACGCACCTGAAGTGCAAAGAATGTGGTGCTGAATACGAAGCCACCGCCATGCATGTGTGCGAGTTGTGCTTTGGCCCGCTGGAAGTGAAGTATGACTACGAGGCGATCGCCCGCAACGTATCGCGCGAAAAGATCGCGGCCGGCCCGAACTCCATCTGGCGCTACAAAGATTTTCTGCCCGTAGGCAGCGACCCGATCGACGTGGGTACGGGCATGACTCCCCTCCTGAAGGCTAACCGCCTGGCTCGTCGTTTGGGTCTCAAGAACCTCTATATCAAGAACGATGCGGTGAACATGCCCACCTTGAGTTTCAAGGATCGGGTGGTGTCCGTGGCCCTGACCCGCGCTCGCGAGCTGGGCTTCACCACGGTTTCCTGCGCCAGCACCGGCAACTTGGCTAACTCCACAGCGGCGATCGCAGCCCACGCGGGTTTGGAATGCTGCGTGTTCATTCCCGCTGACCTGGAATCGGGCAAGGTGTTGGGCACGTTGATCTATAACCCCACCGTGATGGCGGTGCGCGGTAACTATGACCAAGTGAACCGTCTTTGCTCGGAAGTGGCCAACAGCTACGGCTGGGGCTTCGTGAACATCAACCTGCGTCCTTACTACTCTGAAGGTTCCAAGACCTTGGGCTTCGAGGTGGCGGAACAGTTGGGTTGGCAACTGCCGGATCACATTGTGGCTCCGTTGGCTTCTGGCTCCCTGTTCACGAAAATCCACAAGGGCTTCCAAGAGCTGATCGCCACGGGCTTGGTGGAATCGAAGCCCGTGAAGTGTAGCGGGGCCCAGGCGGAGGGCTGCAACCCGATCGCCACGGCCTTCAAGGAAGAGCGGGACTTTATTGCCCCCGTGAAGCCCAACACGATCGCCAAGTCGATCGCGATCGGGAACCCCGCTGATGGGATCTATGCGGTGGAGCAAGCCCGCAAAACCGGCGGCCACATTGAAACCGCCACCGACGAGGAAATCGTGGAAGGCATCAAGCTGCTGGCGGAAACCGAAGGCATCTTCACGGAAACCGCTGGCGGTACGACGATCGCCGTCTTGAAGAAATTGGTGGAAGCGGGCAAGATTAACCCCGACGAAACCACGGTGGTTTACATCACCGGCAACGGTCTGAAAACCCAAGAGGCGGTTCAAAGCCATGCGGGTCAACCGTTGGAAATTGATCCAAAGCTGGATAGCTTTGAGCGTGCTTGGGATCGGGCCCGCACGCTCGATCGCCTGGAGTGGCAACAGGTTTTGGTCTAGGGATTTTCCCAAAAACCGGGTGATTCGCGGCTTGGGTTGTGAATCACCCCCACCGCGCGGGAGTTGGTCACGCGCTCATGGCTCTTGCCCATGGGGAGCCTGTCCACTGACCTGGCCAGCCCAAGCGGCGGCCGACCGAACCCCACCACCGAATCCCACTGGGGTGAGGTTAGGAGGCTAGGGCCAATCTCGGGCGATTCGTGCCTACTGTTGGCGGGCTTGCTTTTGACTGTTGTTGATTGTTCGCAATCATGATTCGTCGTCACGACTCGCAATCACGATTCGTTGTCACGATTCGATGATTGATTCGATCGCCTGCCCTTTTTTTTGCGTTGTTCTGAGTTTCTGAATCTGCACGACCATGGCCATTAAAGTTTTGATTCCTACCCCGCTGCAAAAATTCACCGAGGATCGGGCCGAAATCGAATGCAGCGGCGACACGATCGACGCGATGATCAATTCCCTGGAAGAAAGCTGTCCAGGAATTAAGGAGCGCATTTGCGATGAGCAAGGCAAACTCCGCCGCTTCCTGAATGTCTACGTGAACAGCGAAGACATCCGCTTCCTGGATGGCCAAGCCACCAGCCTGGCCGACGGCGATGAGGTGAGCATCGTGCCGGCCGTCGCGGGCGGTTAAACCAAGGCTGCGGTTGATTCCTCGGAATCCCCGTTGGCAGCTTCCTAAATTTTCAGTTTTTTCAGTCTTTGGAGAAAGTCGGGCGATCGCCCTAGCGCATCAATTGGGGCGATCGGGATCCGATAGACTTCACTAAATTTGCGGCAACACGAGGGAACCCTAGCGGTATCCTCGTTTTTTCTTTTGGTTTGGCTGGGGGTCAAGCGCTGAACCTGACCCCCCAATCGATCGCCCCAATATCGCCCCCATTTAGGAAATTAGGGACTCATGGGGCAAGACTTACCCGATCGAGACCGTTTCCGTTTGGGGATTGCGCTTCCCTTCCGTTTGCAGGGCCGCTGCCAACCGGTTGAGGGCGCTGACGTAGGCTTGGGCGGAAGCCACCACGATGTCGGTGTTGGCCGAATGGCCCGAAAACACCGTGTCCGCGTGGCGAATCCGGATCGTGACTTCGCCCATCGCATCGATCCCTTCGGTGACGGATTGGACGGAGAACTCGATCAAGTCGTTGTCGATTTGAGCGATCCGGCTGATGGCGCGGTAAACCGCATCCACGGGGCCCGTGCCGGTGGCCGCATCGGTGCGATCGCTCCCGTCGGGCATCCGCACCGTGACCGTGGCCGTGGGGCAGGACTTATCGCCGCAGGATACCTGCACATGCTCCAGGCGGTAGAGTTCCGGCACTTGGCGGATTTCGTCGTTGACGATCGCCTCCAAATCCCGATCGCTCACTTCCTTTTTCTTGTCCGCCACGTCCTTGAACCGCACAAAGGCCTTGTTCAGTTCCGTTTCGGTCAGGTCAAAACCCAACTCCTTCAGGCGCGTGGCGAAGGCGTTGCGGCCCGACAGCTTGCCCAGGACGATTTGGTTTTCCGTGCGCCCGATCGTTTGGGCATCGATGATTTCGTAGGTCAGCTTGTTCTTCAGCATCCCGTCCTGGTGGATGCCGGACTGGTGCGAGAAGGCGTTGGCCCCGACGATCGCCTTATTCGGCTGGACGATCATGCCCGTCAGTTGCGAGACCATGCGCGAGGTGCGGTAGATCTCCTTCAGGTTCACGCCGGTCAAGGGTTCTTCCGACTCCGGCGATCGCCCAAAGAACGGGTTATAGAACGATCGCCTCACATGCAGCGCCATCACCAATTCTTCCAGGGAGGCATTGCCCGCCCGTTCACCAATGCCGTTCAGAGTGCATTCCAACTGACGCGCGCCGTTTTGGACTGCCGCCAGGAAGTTGGCCACCGCCAAGCCCAAGTCGTTGTGACCATGGACGGAAATCACCGCCTGATCGATGTTCGGCACATTTTCCTTGATGCCGCGAATTAGGGCCCCGAACTCGTCGGGGGTGGTGTAGCCCACGGTATCGGGAATGTTCACCGTGGTCGCCCCAGCGGCGATCGCCCGTTCCAGCACTTCATAGAGGAATTCCGGATCGCTGCGACCCGCATCCTCCGGCGAAAATTCCACATCGTTGGTGAAGCTCTTGGCGTAGGCCACCATTTCTTCAGCGATCGCCACCACTTCCGGCCGCTCTTTTTTGAGCTTGTACTTCATGTGGATGTCAGAAGTGGCGATGAAGGTGTGGATCCGCCACTTCGACGCTTCCTTCAGGGCCGCGGCCGCCGTTTGAATGTCTTCCTTGCGGGCGCGGGCCAAGCCGCAAATGGTCGGGCCGTTGGGGGTTCCCACCTCGGCGGCAATCCGCTGGACGGCATCGAAGTCCCCGGGGCTGGAGAAGGGAAAACCAGCTTCGATGATGTCCACTTGCAGTCGAGCTAGCTGGCGGGCGATCGTTAGCTTTTCTTCGACGTTCAGCGATGCGCCGGGCGACTGTTCGCCATCACGCAGGGTGGTGTCAAAAATCAAAACGCGATCGGGATTAATTACCGGGCCAGCAGACTGAGCGGTCATGAAATTACCTCCGAGGAATCGGCCGCGACCAATGCGGACAACTGTTCATAAGGGACAACCAAAAATGCAAAAGCGCAACGCTAAATTTAGGTTGCGCCCATGGGGTTTATTCTAACGATTTTGGTTGCCGATCGCGCAAGGGGCGATCGGGATTGTAATCAGTCAATGGGATGGGCGTACCGAGTCCACCCCTCAAAGCTCTGGACAATTCAACCAGGTAGGGGCGCACCGCTGTGCGCCCACAGTCAGCGATCGCTGAAGTCCCGATGAATAGTCATCGGTTAATAATCCGACTTTTCGATTTTGCGGCGGATGTCGTTCAAGTCAATGTAGCGATCGGTTGCATTGCGCAGTTCCCGGGCGATCATCCCTTCGGTGGAAACCACGGTGATATGGGTGTTTTTGGAGCGCAACAGCTCGATCGCCCGCTCAAAGTCCCCATCCCCACTGAACAACACCACTGCATCATATTGATCCACAGTGTTGAACATATCAATCACGATTTCAATGTCCAGGTTCGCCTTTTGGGAATAGCGCTCAGACTTGTCGTCGTAATATTCCTTCAGCAATTTGGTGCGAACCGTGTAGCCCAGATTAATCAATGCATCCCGAAATCCCCGTTGATCCTGAGGATCCTTCAGCCCCGTATACCAAAAGGCATTAATCAATTGCACATTAGCTGGTTCGGTGAAATATTCAAGAACCCGCCGAGGATCGAAAAACCAGCCATTCTTTTGCTGGGCATAAAACATATTGTTGCCATCCACAAAAATGGATAGACGGGCGGTATTAATTGTCATAGAGAAGGAAGCCTAGCTGGTTGATTCAGATGTTTTGAGAAGTGTTTAGGGATTTAGACGCTAGCGTATGGCAGCTTGGTCTAACGAAGGGGCTGGCTGAGGGTTAGGGTTGGCTGATGCTTGAGACCCCGATACAGCGGGAGCGATCGCGCCGTGAGCTGCCTAATTTGAGCCTAGCACTTCATAATATTCCTTAACTTTTACATATTCCTTAACTTTTACACAAACCACCGAGAGGCCGAATCGCCCGATCGCCCCCACAAGCAATCCTTTGCGGCCACCGCTGAGAACACCGCGCCCCGAAACTGACTCACCACGATCGCGGCTGGTCATGGCTCCCTGAAAACAAAAAAATTGAAACTGTTCCCAAAACCCTTCACAGAATCAAAAAAACTCTGCTACTATGTAGCTCGCGTTGTCAACACAGCGCCTTCTGGAGAGATGGCTGAGTGGTCGAAAGCGGCAGATTGCTAATCTGTTGAGGGTCGTTTAGACTCTCCGAGGGTTCGAATCCCTCTCTCTCCGTTCTGAACAGGCTTTGAGCTAGGGTCTGGGTTCAAGGTCGAACCATCAAGGCCGAGCCATTATCAATAGAATGGCAAATAGCTGCCAATGACTGTTCAAGCGCGATCAGGATAGTCATCACTCACAGATATTTTAAAAATATTTCTAAAAATATTCCTAAAAATCCATCAGCCTGAGCGGATCTTCGATCAGCCAAATCTGAACAGCCAAAATTAATCCGTGGTCGATCGACGGAGCTAAAGGGCTGCAATGCCTGGCATCCACGATTATGGGTGCTTTGCCAGTCTCCAAAGATACTTTTCAGACATCCCTCAGGGGCAATCATTGAGATGCATGAGCGCATGGAACACTCATGGATTGCAGAGATGAGTTCTAGAGATGAATTCTAGGGATCAGTTTCAGAGATCGAGCCGGAATATTAGATTGAGAGATTAAATCCGCCTGGGCTTCAGACCGGCCCCTGATTTGATCAACTCATTCGATCAACTAATCTGATCAATTAATTTGATCAACCCAGGAGCAAACTCAGGGCCGAGACTCCTGGGCGATCGATTTGCTCGATCGAGCCAGAACGGGCTAAGACTAGGCCGCATTGGGTTTTCCAATTCTTGAGGAGTGAATGACCATGACTGCGATGCCCGAGCATCACGACCCCATGAAACCACAATTGACCTCGCGAGCCAGACAGCCGCGTCGCGCCTGGCCCGCCCTGATGGCCGTGGCGGCCTTGACCAGTTTGCTCGGAGCCTGTGCCGGACAGCCCAACACATCCCCCGCCGGAGGCAGCCCGGAAGCCGCTGCGCCTGCCGATGGGCTGAAGTTGGGGGCCCTGTTGCCCACCACAGGCGATTTACAGTCGATCGGGCAACCCATGTCAGAGGTTTTGCCCCTGGCTGTGGAAACCATTAACGCCTGCGGGGGCGTGAACGGCAAACCCGTGAGCCTGGTGCTGGCCGATGACCAAACGGATCCGACCGTGGGCGTGGAAGGCATGACCAAGCTGGTGGAAGTGGACAAGGTGGCCGGGGTGGTTGGCTCCTTTGCCAGCAGTGTTTCCGGCGCGGCGGTGGATGTGGCCGTGCGCAACAAGGTGATGATGATTTCGCCCGGCAGCACCAGCCCCGTATTCACGGAACGGGCGAAAAAAGGCGAATTCCAAGGATTTTGGGCCCGAACGGCCCCGCCGGACACCTACCAGGCCGAAGCACTGGCCAAGCTGGCCTTTGAGCGGGGCCACAAGCGGGTTGCCACGATCGTGATTAATAACGATTACGGCGTGGGCTTTGAGCAAAAATTCATCGCTGCGTTCAAAAAACTGGGCGGCACGGTGGTCAACGAAGCCAAACCCACCCGCTATGACCCCAAGGCGGCCACCTTTGAATCGGAAGTGAACGCGGCCTTCAGCCAAAAACCCGACGCGGTGGCGGCAATTCTTTATGTGGAAAGCGGGGCCCTGTTGTTGAAGGCAGCCTATGAGCAGGGCCTGAGCAAGGGGGTGCAAATCATGCTGACGGACGGCATGAAAACGGACGACCTGGCGAAACAGGTGGGAATGGGATCCGATGGGAAGCCGATTGTGGCCGGGGCGATCGGGACAGTGCCCGGAGCCGACGGTGAAAGCCTCACGGCCCTGACGGAGTTGGTGCAACGGAAGCTGAACAAGGCCCCCGCCGCTTTTGTGCCCCAAACCTGGGATGCGGTGATGTTGATGGCCTTGGCAGCCCAGGCGGCCGGCGAAAACACAGGCACAGGGATCCAAAGCAAGATTCGGGAAGTGTCTAGCGGCGACGGGGAAGCGGTTACCGATGTCTGCAAGGGGCTGGAGTTGCTGAAAGCGGGCAAGAAGATTAACTACCAGGGCACAAGCGGCAACGTGGACATTGACGAAAACGGCGACGTGGTGGGGAACTACGACGTTTGGAATGTGGAGAGTGACGGCAAGATTTCGATTAAGGGCAAGGTGAAGTTGCAATAGGGGGCGATCGAATCTCGTCAAACCCAATCAAGCTTCAACAAACTTCATATCACTGGGCACTGAGTGCCACTGGGGCGATCGAGCAGGCTGCAATGGGCCACTCGATCGCCCTATTGATTGCGGTGGCGTGCTTCCTGTCCCTGCCCCTTTCCAAACAGCACCCATTGATCCAGATTCAAATAGGAAAATTCAATCAAACAATTAAGTTTTTATGTCAGTCTCTAATTGACCAAGGCGATCAATCCTCAAGCGCTCCATAGTATAGTCGTTAAGTCAGTACTAAAAAAGAGTAATCAGATCATCTGGTTACAGCAACACCCTATTTAATTTGAATGGGCTAAGTAGGCCCAAGCCGTTTTTCATCGCCCTGGACATTTCCAACTTCTTTGCCCAGGCATTCCGTCAGAATATGATCGGATTGTTTTGTCTCAGCAATCTGTGCAACTTGCTCTAATCAATCTGTTCAATCTGTCCTAAGTCATCTTTCATTGCATTAGTTTGCTTTCAGAATTGCTGATTCAAATGACCTTCACCATAGAGTAATGAGCCATGTTAGAAGGATTTATTTTTGCCACTATTTTATTAGGATTTTTCGGGATGGTTTTAAAGAAAAATCTAGTCATGAAGATTGTTGCGATGGATGTCATGAGCACAGGTGTCATTGCCTACTATGTGCTTATAGCGGCGCGATCGGGTCTATTTACACCCATTTTGCAATCACCTCCCCGTGATGTGACCTATGCAGATCCAGTGCCCCAAGCGGTGATTTTGACGGCGATCGTAATTGGCTTTTCCATCCAAGCACTGATGCTGGTGGGCGTGATGAAGTTAGCGCGGGATAACCCAACCCTGGAAACGGCTGAAATTGAAAAAAACAATCAGCGATAGGCCGCTCACTGGTTTTTAAATCGATCCTCAATAAAGGATTTATCCAGATCAACTAGCAACTAATTTTCAGTTAATTTCGTTGAAATTAGTTTCAAGTAATTCATCTGAATTGATCCTGGTTTCATGGCTCTTGATTCGGTTGCCTATGGGTTCAGGTTTAAATTCCAATTAACTTTGGGTTAAGTCTGAATTCACCCCTTGGTCAACTGTCCCGTTGACCATCCATCACCCCACAAATGCTTGCTGAGTTGAGCGGCGTTGCTTGCCCAAACTCCGTCAATTCTCAGCATCTTCAATGGCTCAACGATGGTTCAGATGGCGCGATCGCGCACTGAGCTAGTCCTCCCCTAGATTGAGTCGCTAATAGCCCCTTGATGGCTCATTTACCACCCCCAGAAGCCACCATGCTTGCATCTTCTATCTTGGAACCTTTAACCGTTGGCTGGGTTGTTTTTTCCCTGATGGTGGGGTTTGTAATTGCCCTGCTGCCCAAGCTCGATCGAGTCTTGTCCCTGCTGGTCGCCGTCACCTCAGCGGTTTATGCCGGGCTACTGTTAACCGCCAATGCTCCCTTGCCGCTAACCCTCTTGGATCGGTTTGGGGTGACTTTGGTTGCCGATTCCTTGGCGGCTTTTTTCATTTTGACCAATGCGATCGTCACCCTCGCAGTCTTGTGCTATTCCTGGCAAAGCCCCAAAAAAGCTTTTTTCTACAGCCAATTGTTAATGCTCCATGGCAGCCTCAATGCGGCATTTATTTGTGCTGATTTAGTCAGCATTTATATTGCCCTGGAGGTTAGCGGCATTGCGGCTTTTTTGCTCATTGCCTATCCCCGCAGCGATCGCTCCATTTGGGTCGCCCTGCGCTATCTCTTCATTAGCAATGCTGCCATGTTGTTTTACCTGGTGGGGGCAGTTTCCGTTTATCAACATCAACATTCCTTTGCCCTAGCAGGTCTTGCCAAGGCTCCACCGGAGGCGATCGCCCTCATCTTTTTGGGACTGCTGGTGAAAGGGGGGGTTTTTATCTCCGGCTTGTGGCTACCGCTCACCCACTCAGAATCAGAAACCTCCGTTTCAGCCCTGCTTTCGGGAATTGCCATTAAAGCCAGTATTTTGCCTTTATTACGCTGCGCTTTCGTATCTGATGATTTGGATTTAATTGTCCGAATTTTTGGGGTCGCAACAGCCCTTTTAGGGGTTAGCTACGCCATGTTTGAAAAGGACACCAAGCGAATGTTGGCTTTTCACACCATTTCGCAGTTGGGGTTTGTTTTGGCCGCGCCCTTGGTCGGTGGATTTTATGCCCTCACCCATGGTTTGGTGAAGTCCTGTTTGTTTTTATTGGCGGGTTCTTTGCCCAGCCGCAACTTCAAGATTCTAAAGAGCCAAACGATCGATCGCACCCTTTGGGTTGGGTTGCTGCTGGCTAGTTTGTCAATTTCTGGATTGCCCCTTTTGGCTGGTTTTGCGGCCAAGGCCTTAACCCTGAAAGAACTGCAACCTTGGCAAACCATGCTGATGAACGCAGCCGCGATCGGGACAGCCATTTCTTTTGCGAAATTCATCTTCCTCAAACCCAATGGATTCCCATCCCTTGACAAAGCCGTCAGCGGTGACCAAGGAGCAGGTCAAATCACTGCCCATGCTCTACCGAAACCCGAAGTGGCCGTCATGGCTAGCTCAACGTTAGCCACATCAAATTTGGCTACTCAAAACCTCAATTTTTCTGGCACGAGTGCCGCTAATTTAGAACTCAAAGCAGCCGCCACAGCTCCCAAGTCTGGGCTTTGGATTGCTGTGAGTTTGCTACTCGGAAGCCTGGTGCTGGCCAATGGTTTTTATGGAGCGGCTTATACGGTGGATAGTGCCAGCAAGGCCGGTTTAACCATTGCCGCAGGCTGGCTAATCTATTGGGTTGTGATTCGTCAAAGCACTGTGAAATTACCTCAGGTGGCCGAAGAATTTGATCACCTGGTGGGGGCCATGAGTTTAACGTCTGTTGTGCTGTTTTGGATGGCATTGTCATGGTAAAGATCGGCCGGCTCGCAATTATTTTATTTCGCCTTCTGATTTGGTTGTTGCTAACAGCCGATGGCAGTGGGGTCAACCTCGCGATCGGGATTGTGGTTGCTGTGCTTTTGCCGCGTCAATCCTTTGCGCCCGATCGCCTCAAAGATTGGCTCACCGTTTTCTGGAAGATCGTGACCGCCATTCCCATGGCCTATATCGAATCCATTGAAATTATGTTCCGTCCCCATCGTCGGGAAAGCATTGTTTGGGAACAGGTTCCTCAGCGGCGATCGACCCAACTAATTTTTTTGGACATCTTTCTCATTACCTTCACCCCCAAAACCATCGTTTGCCGATACGACAAAGAAACCGGCTATGCCGTTCACAAAATTGATCCCTAGGGTTTGATTGCTTCGCCGTGACTGCTCAACTTCCTGACTCAGGTTGCTCAATTCACCATGACCAATGCCATTTTGATTGCTGCCATTTTGGCTTTGTTAATTCCAATTTATAAAGCCTGCACAGAAGAAGACGTTTGGCAAAAGATGTTGGCCCTGTCGAGTGTTTCCAGCAAGGTTTCAATTGCCATTTTGCTGGTTTCAGTGCAGCGAGATGATTGGTCGATCGGGGTCGTAGCCGTGATTGTGTTGAGCGTGGGCAATGCTGGATTAATGCTGTTGGCTAACGTTTTGAAACGAATGGGAGAAGCCTAAACATGACCTGGACAGAACTGCCTTTGGTTGATGGCATCAGCAATCTTTGTTTAGTGGGCGGGATGGTGTTTTGGTTTTGGGGCACAACCCAATTACTCACCCGCCGATCGGTGCTTTTTAAATTACACGGCTTATCGGTGTCGGACACCTTGGGATCTTTGGCGATCGTGTTTGGATTGTTATTAAAGATTCCCAATGAGTGGCCATTGCTCATTTTGGCCATGATTTGTTTGGCCGTTTGGAACACCATGTTGGGCTATGTTTTGGCCTACTGCTCCACCAGCGGAGACCAACCATGAATGAGTTGAACTGGGTTAATGATCTGCCAATTTATGTGATCACTGCGTTGTTGCCGCTCTCGGCAGCGATGGTAATTTTTCAATCGAATCCTTACCATGCACTGGTGATTCGTGGCATTTTGGGCGCTTTGGCGGCGGCTGTTTATGCGGTTTTAGGTGCTGCTGATGTGTCTTTAACGGAAGCACTGATGGGCACATTACTGGCAATTACCCTATATGCAATTGCTGTGCGATCGTCCTTGGTTTTGCAGTTAGGATATCTAGAAGATCCAACCATCGTTACCCCGCCTCATCTACTGCATTTAGACCCGGAAACCCACGCACCTGACTTAACCCAAGAGTCTGCCAATGGGGAATTAGATCCCACGGTGGTGGAATGTTTAGCAAATACATTCAAGCCCTTTTACCTTCGCATTGAATTGGTTCCCTATCCTAGCCTGACGGCACTCCAGCGAGCCTTGGGCGATCGGGAAGTTCATGCCATCTATGCACCCACATCCAGTCTTTTAAGTGCCCCTGAAGACTCAACAGCGCCTCAGCCCCATTCCGGAAAGCCACAAATCATCACCCGCGTTCAACGGCTCTACGAAATTATGCGGGAAAAGCCCCTGTCAGACTTGGCCACCATTACTTATCAGTCAGCACATCAGTCAGCCAATTTATTAGCCAATTTATCAACTGATTCGTCAGCCAACGTCACCCTTACCCAGGAGCGCAAACCCTCATGATTAAGTGGATTTATGTACTGGCAGGCTTAGCGCTCTATTGCAAAATGGTGTTGTTTCCCAACTATGCGCCAGATGTGATTGGAGCTGAAATTGTGCAGGCAGTGGTGACCGATAGCGGGGTTCCGAATGCTGTTTCGGGGATCATTTTTCGCAATCGGTTATACGACACCATTTTTGAGGTGGTGGTTTTTACAATTGCAATCATGGGATCGCAATTTCTATTGGCCAATGAAAATCCATCCTGCTCAATTCAACGCTTGGTGGATCAGCCCTCGATCGTGCTGGCGCGGTTAGGAGCCACGATCGCCGCCCTGGTCGCGATCGAGCTAGGAATTCGCGGTCACCTCAGCCCCGGCGGTGGTTTTGCAGCGGGCGTGGCGGGGGGCACTGCGATCGGCCTAGTGACCATTACCGCTTCACCAGACTGGATGCAAAATCTTTATCAACGCTGGCGAGCCGCCACCTGGGAAAAAATTTCCGTGCTCGTTTTCATCGCTTTGGCTGTCGTCACCTTAGTTGGATATGAATTGCCCCACGGTGAGTTAGGAACCCTCGCCAGCGGCGGTTTATTGCCAATCTTGAACTTATTGGTGGCAGTGAAAGTGGCCTTGGGATCTTGGGCGGCGCTGTTAGTTTTTATACGCTACCGTGGACTGTTTTAGGTTTGGCTTTTACAGTTGAGTGATCCGACTGATCGTTTTCTGTGATGCTGCTGGCCGCCCCGATCGACCTTGGGAAGGGATGCGTAGACATGACCTGTAAAACGAATTGTTGACAGCGATTCTTCAAGGGAATTTCAATCACACTCTGTGAAGAAATGTTCAATCACACTTTGTGAAGAAATAGATCCCATAACGCTGAAGAATTGCTGAAGTTCCCCTTCAGGATCCAAAATCAGACTGAGGATGGGAACACAGTTCCCCAAATCTTTGCCCTTGCCTCATTGAAATCCTAATTGGGCAAGACCCGCTGCAAAGCAAGCGACCTCAACCGATCCTTCTGGATCGGTTTTGACCGCAATGGGGAAAATTCAGTCTTGATTTTCAAGGGATGGCTCGGGTCATTGCCCAATGCTAAAACCATTGGAGATCAGATCATTTGAAATCGTCATGGTGATCTAGCCATATGACTGTTGCAACCAATCCGGCTGACATTCGGATGAATTCAGCCCCAACTGTGCCACGGTTAGACCGTTGTTGCTCGCAGGAACTGCTGCATTATTTTCAGGATGCCTGGGCTTTAGAAGATAAGCTGCTAAGCAGTTTGGCAGAGCCAGCAACCTTTTATTTACGACCAGATCCCCTACGCAACCCGCTGATTTTCTACTTAGGACATTCAGCGGTTTTTTATGTCAATAAGTTGGTGCGGGTTGGCCTGTGGTCACAACGGCTGAACCCAGACTATGAGCAGTTGTTTGAAATCGGGGTTGATCCTAACACTGCTGCGGAATTGGATGCCGTCATTGGCGAGATTCAATGGCCAGAAGTGGCGGCTGTTTGGGACTATCGCGATCGGGTCAAGGCCACGATCGAGCAAGTGATTCAGACTGTTGATTTTGAATTGCCCATTCACCCCCAACATCCCCTTTGGGCCCTGTTGATGGCGATCGAGCATCAGCGGATTCACATTGAAACCTCTTCGATGTTGTTGCGCCAATTACCCCTCGATCGCCTGCGATGTCCGGCCGATTGGTCGATCGCCCCAACGGATTTGCCCGCACCGCAAAATTCCATGCGCCTGATTCCCGGCGGCACAGTCACCCTCGGAAAATCCCCAACCGATCAAACCTATGGTTGGGATAGTGAATATGGTCGCCGCCCAGTGGAAGTGCCCAGCTTTCGGGCAAGCCAATTCCTCATCACCAACCAAGAGTATCAAGCATTCGTGGCAGCCGGTGGCTACCAAAACGCAGCCTACTGGTCGGCCGAGGGTTGGCAATGGCGCGAAATGCATCAGGTTTCCCACCCCAAATTTTGGATTCCGCAAGGCGATCACTACCGGTATCGATCGACCTTTTTTGAATGTGATTTACCCCTCGCCTGGCCCGCAGAAGTGAATTATCACGAGGCGATCGCCTTCTGTCGCTGGAAGGGTGAAGGCGTGCGACTGCTCAGCGAGGCGGAATGGAATCGTGCATTGCAATGGTCAACAACAAAGGCACAAAACCCTGCGCAAGGTCATGATTTCCAGCCTTGGAATCAGCAAACAGATCCCCACTTCAATCGCCCTTTCATCCAAGATCTAGATCAAGACTTTGGGCAGGCTTTCGGGCAAAACTCAGGCCCTATGGCTGAATTGCCTCCCAATTTGCACTGGCAATGGATCTCACCCCGAGCGGTCAATTCAAACGGGGCGATCGCCCAAGGACTTTCGGATTTGCGCGGCAATGTTTGGGAATGGATTGCTGATGCTTTTAATCCATTACCCGGCTTTGAACCTCATCCCCTTTATGAGGATCAGTCAGCGCCTTTTTTTGATGAAGATCACCGGATGATGCTGGGTGGTTCTTGGGCCACCAATGGCTCCATGGCCCTGCCATCCTATCGCAATTGGTTTCGACCTCATTTTTATCAACATGTGGGCTTTCGGATTGCCCAAGGAACAAGTGATTTATGCCACTAGAAAGCCGGTCTTCGTCTGTTCAATCGCGCCCTGTAAACACCGCTGAAGCAGTTGATGCGGATATTCGATCAGGGGCGATCATTGTTTTGGATCACAGCCACGCGCCCGCCACCCCAGAAGGGGCAGAGGTGATCCAAGGCTTGAGCAAAACCCCTAAGCAGTTGTCTCCCAAGTATTTTTATGACGATCGGGGATCGCAACTCTTTGAGGACATTTGCCAGCTTCCGGAATATTATCCAACCCGTACAGAAGCTTGGATTTTGCAAACCTATGCCACCGAAATTGCTGCAATCACCGACAGCCACGAACTGATTGAATTGGGCAGCGGCAGTTCCACCAAAACTCGCTTACTGTTGGATGCCTATCGATCGCTCTGGGCCGATCGCCCCGACACTTGCCACTATCTCCCGGTGGATATTAGTGGCGGCATTTTGCACAGCAGCGTGGTGCAACTGCAATCGCAATATCCTGAATTTTGGATCCAGGGGCTGTTGGGAACCTATGACCAGGCCTTGGACTATTTAGCCCACAGCAATGAGCGATCGCGTCTGTTGTTTTTCTTGGGCAGTTCGATGGGAAATTTCTCCCCCGCAGACTTCAACAGCTTTGTCGATCGCGTGGCCCAATCGCTCAAGCCCGGTGACTATTTCCTGTTAGGAGTTGACCTTGAAAAAGACCTGGAAATCCTCAAGGCAGCCTATAACGATTCTCAGGGAGTGACGGCCGCCTTCAACTTGAACATGCTGGCTCATTTGAACCGGCGTTTTGGGGGCAATTTTGATCTCGATGCTTTCAGTCACGAAGCGGTTTATAACACCGCAGACTCGCAAATCGAGATGTATCTCCATTGTCACCGCGATTGCCAAGTGCAGTTCGATCGCTTGGATTTTGTCGCCAACTTCCAAGCCGGGGAGTCGATTTTGACGGAAATTTCCCGCAAGTTTCGGCTCGATCGCTTGCCCCAACAACTCGCAGAGCGCGGCCTCACCGCCGTCAAAACCTGGAGCGATCCGCAGCAATGGTTTGGACTACTGTTGTGTCAAGCTACCAGTTCGTAGATTCTGTTCCCCTTTCTTCAAACGTCAATCAAGCTCATGTGATTGATAGTCTGGTTGATAGTCTGGTTGACAGTAGAAACCATCAATCATCCATCGAGACTTGATTGGATCCCCAAGAAGGTCAAGACATTTTCTTAGGCGAACTGCTAAATTGAGAGGGTGAACGTTTTTGCCCTCTCAGTTTGCTTGTTTCCGTGAGGTACAGTGATGACAGTGGCCCGGGACAATTTGGCAACATTGTATGAGTGCGACTACGCCCTTTGGTTAGACGCAACGATCGAACAACTGCGCCGTCGTGACTACGGCAACGTGGATTGGGATAATTTATTAGATGAATTAGAGTCAATGGCCCGCAGCGATAAACGTGCCATTAAACATAATTTGGTGCAGAAGTGTTGAATCTAAACACAAAACTTCATATTCTAGGCAACAAGAGTTTCTGGCAGTAAATCATAGCTCCAATGACTGATTGAGCCATAGCGACCGAGTACAACTTGCAAATATCGCAATTTATCTAGTAGCGTCTGACTATAGAATTGCGGCAATTCTATTAACTGCAAGATGGCATAAGCAATTAAGACCATGTAGATCTGTATTGCTACGCCATTTTGATTTTTCGTAATGAGCTGATCTAATTTTAAATGCATCTTTAAGAACTTCCATAGCAACTCAATCTGCCAGCGCTTTCGATACAGTTCTCCAATCTCT
>NZ_JACJQD010000013.1:0-131104 GCF_014696485.1 Limnothrix sp. FACHB-1083
AGTCCGATCAATTGTTTTGTGCATCTGCTCAGTGGGCTGATTGCCTACTGTCATCAGCCCAAGAAACCGTCCCTCGATTTGGCTGCGCTGGGAATTGAGCTGCCTGCTTAAACCGAACTGACGTTAAACTAGGGCGATCGCCAGTCAAAATGCGCTCAGTTCTGCTTAGAATCCCATCTCTTCTGAATGGTGTTAAACCCTTCTAGCTATGTGGAACCTCATTGGCTTATTGATGATTTCCAATATTTTTATGACCTTTGCTTGGTATGGTCATTTAAAAGATTTGAAGACTGCACCCCTGTGGGTTGCAATTGTCGTAAGTTGGCTGATTGCTTTTCTAGAATATTGTTTTCAAGTACCTGCCAATCGCTTGGGCACGCAATACTTTAATCTACCGCAACTCAAGGTTTTGCAGGAGGTTATTACGATGGTGGTGTTTGCTGGATTTAGCGTTTGGTATATGAAAGTTCCCGTGACACGCAATTACTTTCTAGCTGCTATGTTGCTGGCGGGTGCTGCTTATTTGATTTTTAGTGATCAAACCAAATCTTAAGCAAACAAAATCTTAAAATCGTCGCCACCGAAACTTAACCGTTCAAATTTAGCCAATCCCAGTCGCCTAAATCATCATGCCTAATCGCCTTGCTAGTAGCCAGAGTTTATATCTACAAAAACACGCGAATAATCCCATTGACTGGTGGCCTTGGTGTGAGGAAGCCCTTGCCCAAGCGAAACAGGAAAATAAACCGATTTTTTTGTCCATTGGCTATTCCAGTTGCCATTGGTGCA
This sequence comes from Limnothrix sp. FACHB-1083, assembly GCF_014696485.1. Lineage (NCBI taxonomy): Bacteria > Bacillati > Cyanobacteriota > Cyanophyceae > Pseudanabaenales > Pseudanabaenaceae > Limnothrix > Limnothrix sp. FACHB-1083. The sequence goes on from NZ_JACJQD010000013.1 coordinate 790, forward strand.
CGGTGATGGAGGGTGAAGCCTTTTCAGATCCGGCGATCGCGGATTACCTGAATGCGAATTTCTTGCCCATTAAGGTCGATCGGGAAGAGCGCCCCGACATCGACAGCATCTATATGCAAGCGCTGCAAATGATGATTACCCAAGGGGGCTGGCCGCTGAATATTTGGCTGGATCCCTACGATTTAGTGCCGTTTTATGGGGGAACCTATTTTCCGGTGGAGCCGCGCTATGGCCGGCCAGGATTTTTGCAATTGTTGCAAGCGCTGCGCGATCACTACGACCAACAGCCGGAGCAAGTGGCCCAAATTAAGGGGCAAATTCTGGCGGCCCTGCAACCAACGGTGGATTTAGCTGCGGGGGCCAATTTGTTCGATCGCACCCTGGTTGAGCAAGGTTGGCAGGAAAATGCAGCGGTTTTGGCCGAAGGGCGATCGAGCAATCGATTTCCAATGATTCCCTATGCGGATTTTGTGTTGCGGGGCTATCGGGTCACCAGTCCCGAGCCTTGGAGCGACCAAATTCCAGAAGCCCTGCGCCCCAGTTTGCAACGGGGGGTGGCCCTGGCCCTGGGCGGCATCAACGACCATGTGGGCGGCGGCTTTCATCGCTACACCGTTGATCCCACCTGGACAGTGCCCCATTTTGAAAAAATGCTCTACGACAATGGGCAAATCGTGGAGTTTTTGGCGAATCTGTGGAGTGCGGGGGCCCAAGATCCCTCCCTGCGATCGGGAATTTTTGGGGCGATCGACTGGCTCCGCCGTGAAATGACCAATCCCGATGGCGGCTTCTATGCGGCCCAAGATGCCGACAGCTTCACCGATCCCGCAGCGGCGGAACCGGAAGAAGGTGCATTTTACGTTTGGGGCTGGGATGAGCTGGAATCTTTGCTGGAACCGGAAACCCTCTCGACATTGGTAGAACAGTTCACGGTTTCAGTGCCGGGCAACTTTGAAGGTGTGAATGTGTTGCAGCGGCGATCGGGCGGGACTTTGCCGGATGGGGTGACAGAGGCGCTCGATCGCCTGTTCACGGTGCGTTACGGCCAGCCCCGCGCCCAGTTGGCCCAATTTCCACCCGCCCGCAACGCCACCGAGGCCAAAACCGTCGCTTGGCCCGGTCGCATTCCTGCTGTCACCGACACCAAAGCGATCGCCGCTTGGAATGGTCTGATGATTGCCGGGTTGGCCCGGGTGGCCGCCGTGTTTCAGGACTTGCCCGCCTACCAGTTAGCTGCCGGAGCAGCCCACTTTTTGCAAACTCATCACGGTGCGGGCGATCGCTTCTATCGGCTGAACTACGACGGACAACCGGCGATCGGGGCCCAAGCAGAAGACTACGCCGAAGTGATCCGCAGCCTGCTGGAACTGCACCAGGCTGCAACAGCCCTGATTGCCACGGGGCAAATTACTCCCTCAGAGGCGGATCAGTGGCTAGCCTTGGCGACCCAACTTCAGGCGGAATTTGATCAGCACCTGTGGGATGCCGATCATGGCGGATATTTCAACGCGGACGATCGCCCGGATTTAATCATTCGCGAGCGGAGCATCATCGACAACGCCACCCCCGCCGCCAACGGCACAGCCCTGGGCAACTTGGTGCGCCTGGCCCTGCTCACGGAAAATTTGACCTATCTCGATCGCGCTGAACAGGGCTTCCGCAGTTTCCATCGTTTCTTAGACGAGCACCCCCGCGCTTGTCCCAGCTTGCTGGCAGCCTTCGATCAGTTCCAGCGGCCCGTGCTGGTGCGGGCCAAGGCGGAAACCCTGGCCCTCTTGGCCCAGCAATATTTGCCCACTACGGTTTTGCGGTTGGATCAGCAATTACCGCCAGGGGCGATCGCCCTGGTTTGCAAAGGGCTAACCTGCCTGCCTGCCGCCACGGATCAAGCTCAACTCTGGTCTTTGCTGAAGCAATGCCAGGGGTAGGCTTATGGCGGTTAATCCCGGCCAGAGATGCCAGTGCTACTACAAGCGATCGAACCAGCCCTAGCGATTCAGGTATTTCATCGCCAAGCCCATCAAATCCGACATATCAATATCCCCATCCCCGTCACTATCCAAATAGCCACCGAGGAGCGAATTGCCTTGCTCGTTGGACTTTAAAAAGTTCAGCATCAGGGGCACTGCCATCGGCAAAATCGGTTCGATCGACCCGGCGGGCAGCCCTGTGCGGGTCTCAATTTCCCCCAGCATTTGTTCCACCTGGGGTTGATTCAAAAACGCCTCGATTGCCGCCGCATTGGGTTCCGTGCCGCCCAATTGATCAACCAACGCTTGGGTTTGCTCAAAACCATTGGCCGCCTGGTTAGCCTGCAAGCCCTCTTTCAAATATTTCGCCACAATTCCCATCACCGCTTGGGTGTTCGCCAAGTCCAATCCCCCTTGGCTGCTGATGGCTTGGAAGGTTTGCAACATGGCTCCCAAGTCCCCTGAACCACCGGCCAGGGCAGGATTTCTCAGCAGCGAAGACAACATATCCAACATGGTCGAATCCTCAAGTTTTCCAATCAAGATCGCAAGCAGGCGTTAATTCCCAGGTTTTGATTCCCAGGTTTTAATTCCCAGATTTTAATTTCCAGGCTTTGATTTCCATCAACAGCCGTTGATTAACCCCGTCGCGACAAAAACAAACAAGGGCAAGGTCTGTGGAATCCTTGCCCCTGCTGTTGATTTTATGCGCGCTTTTGCAATGACTCCAGACGGCGCTTCGCCACATCATTTTTGGGATCGGCCGCCAAGGCTGCTTCATAGGCTTCCAAGGCTTGCTTCACCAGTTGTTTTTTCTCGTAGGCAAATCCCAAGTTATTCCAGGCGGTCACGTAGCCGCCGTTGAGTTTGACGGCTTCTTTGTATTGCCGAATGGCCAAATCAAACTGCTCTTGGGCCACGTAGGCAAATCCCAAAGCGTTGTAAACAATGGCCAAGTTATCGGTGGATTCTTCTTCACCTTTCTTGAGCGATCTCTGGAATTGCTCGATCGCCTGGCCATACATTTTTTTATCCATGTAAATACTGCCCAGTTCATAAAACGCCTGAGCACCTGCTTCCCCACTGCTGGCGGCTTTTTGCAAGCGGCTGAGGGTATTTTCTAGGCGACGAGTTTTGAACACCTGACGCAGTACGAAAAAGGCCACGATCGACAGCAGCCCCACCAAAATTGAAATATAGACAATACCAACTGAGCCTTCCATAGGGATTAAAGCAAGAGGATTGAAAGGGGGACTCGTTAATTAAAAAAATTGAAATTGCTAGGGCTTGTCGTTGACCAGCAGCTACATCAATAGCATCGCATCAATAGCAAAGGGCGCGATCGCCCGCGCCCTCACTATCCAGAAGGATCGATGTTGCTATCACGCCTGAGCACCACTGGCCATCGCCATCATTTTGCTGAACGAAGTGCTGAATTAAGCTACACCCATTGGCTGGATTGATTCGCAAAATCAAGCGATCGCACCCTTAGCCCGCAGCTTTTGCCTTGGCAGCTTCGGCCACCTTGCCAAACACTTCAGGATCCAGAACAGCCAACTGGGCCAGCATTTTCCGGTTCAACAGAATATCAGCCTTCTTCAGGTTGCCCACCAATTGGCTATAGCTCGTGCCATTGATCCGAGCAGCAGCGTTGATCCGTGCAATCCACAGGCGACGGAAATCGCGCTTGCGGCGGCGGCGATCACGATAGGCGCTCCGCAGGGCCTTCATTACCTGCTGGTTAGCGGTGCGGAACAGACGCGAGTGGGAACCACGGAAGCCCTTGGCGAGCTTCAGAATCTTTTTGCGGCGTTTGCGAGCAACATTGCCGCGCTTAACACGTGCCATAGGGGTTGACTTTGCTTGAAACTAAAGCAATACAGAAAAAACAGAGGAAAGCGGGGAAGCGCCGATCGAGATAGCGGCAACTAGCATTGACAGGTTCCCCGGGCAAAAGCTGCGAGGATTTTGTCCTTAGAGATAAGGCAACATGAGTTGCACGTTGTCTGCATCGCGCTCGTGCACCAGAGCCGCACCGGCCAAACGACGCTTACGAACAGCGCTCTTCTTTTCTAGAAGGTGGCTACGCAGGGCGCTCCGGCGGGCAAATTTACCGCTACCGGTCTTGCGAAAGCGCTTGGCGGCAGCTTTGCGAGTTTTGAGTTTAGGCATGGACTTACCTCGGGGTTGGGCGCTTGGTTGGCGCGATTTCAAATCCTATCACTGCTAGCCCCATTGCGTAAATGATCGACCTGTGCGGTCAAGGGGGCGCTGGGGGCAATGAAGCCTCCGAGGTCGATCGCGCTAATTGGTTGAAGGGTAACAGGGCCTAGGGTTCGTCGCTGGCCATGTCGTCGTCGTCATCCAGCTCGTAGCCCGTTTCTTCGCCCACGAGCATATCGGCGATTTCTTCGTCGCGCTCGTTGTACTCAAAGTCCCGTTCATCGCGATCGCGCAGCCGACCTGATGATTCCAGCCAGTCCAAGATCGAAGCGTTGGTTTGGGCCGGGATCACGCCCGCACGAGCACGGCGCGGTTCTTCACGCAAAGCAGGAGTGTTCATCAATAGTTTAGGGATAGGTTGCTAGCGATATGGTGGATAGGGGCTTGTGCCTGTTGGGCTGGAAGCGGATCCTAGTGTTTCCACAAGAGGCCTCCCCTGTCAAGTGTGCCACGATCGCTCCGCCGCGTCCTACTGGATTGTTGAATTCATCATGCTGGGAAAATCAGATTTGCTTGCGGCCCTGGTGGGTCAAAACTTGGGTTTAAAAACCACGACCTCTGACAAGGCGGCTATTTTGGCGCTGATTACGCGGCTGGAGGAACGCAACCCAACCCCCAGCCCGATCGAACAGCCGGCCAAGCTCGCGGGCGATTGGCAACTGCTTTACACCACCAGTCGAGAACTATTGGGTATTAATCGCCCCCCGATCGCCAATTTGGGCGCGATTTATCAATGCATTCGCCCCGATCGACAAACGATCTATAACTTGGCGGAACTCAACAACAACTTCCCTTGGCTGGAGGGCTATGTGGCGGTGGCGGCCAGGTTTGAGGCTTTGTCGGCGGTGCGGGTGGCGGTGCGTTTTCAGCGAATTGTGGTGGGTTCCCAGCGGTTAGCAAACTATCGCCAAATTACCGATTGGGTCGATCGGGCTGAACAGGGCGATCGGTTTCGAGCACTGAATTTCACCCTGAACCCCGTCCAGCAACAGGGTTGGTTAGACGTGACCTATTTGGATGATGATTTGCGAATTGGTCGGGGCAACGAAGGGAGTGTGTTTGTGCTGCGGCGAGTCTAGGTTTTTGCCCCAAGGGTTAAGCAACAGCTATTCACTCAAGCGGCTCGATCGCTCCGTGCTGCGCGGATCCAGGGCATCCCGTAGCCCATCGCCCAACAGATTAAAGGACAGCACTGTCAGCACCACCGCGATCGCCGGGGGCCAAACCAACCAAGGCTGCAACGTCAAAATCGAAGCATTGGTTCCCAAAGACAATAGATTGCCCCAGGAAGGATCGGGCTGCTGAATCCCCAGCCCCACCAAGCTCAGCACCGATTCCGCCACAATGAAACTTGGCACGGCCAAAGTTGCGGAAATAATCGTGTAGGTGGCCGTTTGGGGCAACACATGCAACACCACAATCCTGAGGGTCCCTGCCCCCATGGCTCGGGCCGCTTGCACAAAGGGCCGCTCCTTGATGGACAACACTTGGCCGCGAATCACCCGTGCCAGTCCCGACCAACTGATGAATGATGTGATGGCCACAATCAGGAAGAACCGCTGGGCACTGCTCAGGCCGGGGGGCAAGACGGCAGCCAAAGCCACCAACAGGTAAATGCCCGGAATGGTCATCAGCACTTCCGTGAGCCGCATGATTGTGCTGTCAATCCAGCCGCCAAAGTAGCCGGAAATGCCGCCAACCAACAGCCCGATCGGGAAAGAAATCGCAATTCCTACTAGTCCAATGCTGAGGCTGATGCGGCTGCCATAGACCAAGCGACTGAACTGATCGCGCCCTTGCTCATCGGTTCCTAACACATTCCAGCGCCCGGGCCCATCGGTGCCAAATAGATGCCACCGAGCGGGGATCAATCCCCAAAGCCGGTATTCAGGGCCCGTGGTTAGCAGTCGCAGTCGAGAAGGCTGCGATCGATCCACCCGCAAGGGGCGATCGCCCGTCTGCAAATCCGTCGCCCCCAGCGTTGTGGGATAAACATGGGGCCCCAAAAACTGCCCAGCCTGATCCTGCCAATGAATCACCGTGGGTGGCAGCAGGGCCCCCTGCGCTTGGACGCTGTAGGGGTCATAGGGAGCCACAAACTCCGCAAACAGGGCAACGGTGTAAAGCAATCCAAGCACGATCGCGCCCCAGCGTGCCAGCGGACTTCCCTTCAGCTTTTGCCACCATTTCATCGTTACGGAGGCCCCTTAGAATGTTAAGAAATGAATCTGTGCTGACCAATCTTAACTGACCAGCCCCAGCGGGTTTTCCCGGCCGTCCGGCGCTGCCCAGCCTCACCGCCTCGATCGCCCCATTTTTCCTTCCCCTATGACCGCTTCCTCTGACCTCGACCAGCCCCACATCACCCCGCCGGCCATGCCGTCGCCCGAGCCGATCGACCCGATCGACCCCAATGATGAGCTGCCCGATGAAGTGGAAATGTCCCTTTTTGAGCACCTAGAGGAGTTGCGATCGCGCCTCTTTGCGGCCCTGGGGGTGGTGGTGTTGGCGATGGGCGTTTGCTTCGTCTTTGTCCGGCCGATCGTGCGGCTGTTGGAAGCCCCGGCCAATGGGGTGAAGTTCCTGCAACTGACACCCGGTGAATTTTTCTTTGTCTCGATCGAGGTCACTGGCTACTCGGGTTTGCTGCTGGCAACCCCCTATATCCTTTACCAAATTATTCAGTTCGTCCTGCCCGGCCTCACCCGGCGCGAGCGGCGGTTAGTGCTGCCCGCCGTTGTGGGATCCAGCGTCCTGTTCATCATGGGCTTAGTGTTTGGTTACCAAGCCCTTGTGCCAGCGGCCCTCAACTTCTTCGTGAGCTATGGCGGCGATGTGGTCGAACAGGCTTGGTCGATCGAGAAATACTTTAAATTTGTGCTGCTTCTGCTCTTCAGCACGGCCCTCACCTTCCAAATACCCGTTTTGCAAGTGATGCTGGGTTTATTGGGAGTGGTTTCCTCGGGGCAAATGCTGGCGGGGTGGCGCTACGTGCTGTTGGGCGCGGTGATCCTGGGCGCGGTGCTGACTCCCTCCACCGATCCCCTGACCCAGGGACTCTTGAGCGGCGCAGTCCTTGGCTTGTATTTCAGTGGTGTTGGGGTGTTGCGCCTGCTGGGTCGTTAATTGGGTTGTTAATTGGGGTCTTGATTCTACCGAGGCATTTCCCCCGTGCCCCACGTTGAGGGCCGCCCATCCTGCAAGGGGTCTAAAGAAAGCGACCTAAAAAAGCGACCTAAAAAAGCGACCTAAAAAAGCTGATTCACCAAACTTTCCAAGTTCACGTAGGGTTGACCGCCCGATTCTTGTACCGGGTTGCCGCTGCTGAGAACGCGCGTGTTGAACAGTCGCTCCAACACTTCACGGGGATCGTTCGATCGGCGGTTGGTTTGGCTGAGGGTAAAAAGCACGTTGTTGCGATTGCAGCCCGATCGCATGTTGCCCACACTACAAACCACCGTGTGGCTATTCACCCGTCCCACGGTTAAGTAGATATTACTGAGGCGATTACCGTTCTCCCGCAGCACGCCGTTTAACCGGCTGGTGACTTCGCCGCAACGGCGCTGGGGGGTGTAGCCCGCATCGCTAAATTCTTCACTGGTCCAGGCAATGACCGGAGCTGTGCGCCCATTTCGCTGAACCGCCACGGTGGCGTAATAGCCATTGACCTGTTGGCATTGGAAGGAGGCTAAGGATTTAATAGCGCCGGCTCTGGCGGTTTCGGCGGTCATCCAAGGCAGGTTGAGGGCCACCAAACCAGCGATCGCCCATTTCATAGCTGACTTCATCGAAAACTCCTGGGTCTGAAACCCCGTACTTTGAGGATGACTTGGCGTTAAGTTTGACTGTATACCGGGGAATATTCGGGAATTCAAGTCTGCGGAGCGAACAGAAAACCGTAACTCCCGCAATCCTTTGAAATCAGGTCAGCACATTGGAGTAGCTTACGAAGCGCAATGGCTGGGGTCTATGGCCTGAAAGGGGAGCGGATTTCGGCACTATCAAGAACAGCACCACCTGAACGGCATTTCGTTGATAGCTTCTCAGACGTGCTAAACCCCCAAAAAGCTCCCAGGGATCTCTAACCCGGGGTCTCAAAATCCCAAGGACAGGGGCGCATGGTTACTGATCCTCAGGACGATCAACGCTTGCGCAAAGCGAGGCAGCAACTTAATCAAAAGAATCGGCAAAACGCCACAGGGGCGCAATGCCGATCCGAGGGCTGTTCCGTTTGAGCCGTCTATTCGATGATCAGGGCGCGATCGACCACCGATCGCGGCGTTTGACCAGTGGGCGAAGCGGCCGGCTCCGTGGGGGCCAGCGTTGGCGATTGGCTAGACAAGGCTAGGGACTGCTCAGGGGTCGATCGATAGCTCGCCATTTGCCAGCTTGGTTCCTGCCAGCCCGTGCTGATGGAAGCCAAGGCCGCCGTCACCACCGCCGCAATCGCGGAGCCACCAACCCATTGCAGGCGCTGTTTCCGGCGATCGAGCTTGGCCAACACGCCTTGCACCGTTTGCTCGATCGGGGCCGCAGCGGGCACCGGGATCTGAGTGATCGATCGGCTCAAACCACCCATCGTTCTAAAAACCTGTTGCACCGCTGAATCCGTCGCTAACCAGGCCTCAACCTGCTGTCGCTCTTCAGGGGTGACTTCATCATCAAGATAGGCACTGAGCAACTCAAACTGCTCAAGGCCAATGGGGGAACCCGAACCCCAAGATTCCGTAATCGCAGGATCGGAGTTTGGGTCGAGGTAATCCTGCTCTAGGCGATCGCCGTCTAGGTCTTGGTTGAGGCTGCGATCAGAATCCGATGCCGCAACCCGAGACCAGAACGCTTCGGACCAATCAGGGTCTTGTCCATGGGGACGCATTTCAGAAGTCATAGCAGCACCACAGCCCTTAACAAACCAATCACAACAGCACTCGCGACACACCGTTCAATCACACAAGACCTTGGAACCTGCTAATTGGTTCCAGCTTTAGTCTAAATCTTTAGGAACCGAGATTTCTACCCTGAAACTCTTTCAATGATCAGCATTCGATCGCTGATTTCCTGATGACTTCGCTCGGTTTTTTCTTGGGTATTTGGCAAGTTCTCATTGGAACATCCAAGCAACCGGAACTTTACCGATTCAACCCGTTTTTTGGGTATACGGAGTAGCAAATATAACCTCAAACTTCTCCGCAATTCAAACCCCAATTCAAGCCCTAACTCAAGCCCCTATTCAAACCACTGGCTTAGTCCATTGAGATTAATGGCTCAGCACTAGTGATTGAGGTAATTTTGCAGTTGCGTTTGCAAGCGGGCCCGGGCCCGAGCAATTCGCGATTTCACTGTGCCCAATGAAACCCCGGTCATTTCCGCAATTTGCTCGTAGGGCAAATCTTCAATTTCCCGCAGAATGATCGTGGTGCGGAAGGCTTCAGGCAAATCGGCGATCGCCTCTCGCAGCTTCTCGTAGAACTCTTGCGAGGATAGGTTCTCTTCGGGGCTGGGGTCAGGGGAGGCAATTTCCCAATCCAGTTCGCCATCGTCCAGTTGCCGCGTGGCATCTAAGGAGACGGGGGCCCGATCGCGCTTCCGTTTGCGCAATTCGTCATAAAACAAATTGGTGGCAATGCGGCTCAACCATCCCCGGAACTTTTCTGGCTCCTTGAGGCGGTGGAGGTGGCGATAGACCCGCAACCACACCTCCTGCGCGAGGTCTGCCCGATCGGACCAGTCCGGCGCAAGGTGATACAGCACGCGATCCACATGGGGCTGGTAGCGCCGCAGCAGTTCTGAAAAAGCAGCCCGATCGGGCTGCAAGCCTGCTTGGCAACGCAGCACCAAATCAGTGCTTGATAATTTCTGAGGCGGCACAGGCGTTTGGGGCAAGGCGGCCTCGATCTTGGACCAGGGCACGGGCGGGGAGTAGCTCATACGCGCATCTGGGTTGATGGATATCCCATGCTTTCCAGACGCGGGGGTGGTCTTCAGAGTTCCTGGCTTAAGGATTTTGCGATCGCTCGGGTCTAAAATCACCCGTTTTGGCGCAAGCTTTGGCGACTAGCGGCAACCCGTCGCTGGGCTGAGAACCAGCAGCGACGGGCAAAACGAATTGAATAACCGGGGCCTAGCGTTTGGTACTACCGGGCACATCGGCCTCGAAGGCCGGGGCCGAAGATTGCAACAGGGCGCTAACTTGCGAGAGCACATCGCCGCTGGGCTTGCCAAGGGGTTGCCGCTCTGGGAAGAATTCCGGCTTGGATTGGCTGTGAACAATGGCTTCGTTCACCTGGCTGGCAATGAGGTCTTGGAGCTGTTCCTTGGCCCGTTGGCGTTGGTAGTTGGCTCCCTCCTCGGTGGTGGCATAGAGGGGCGGCAAGCGATTGAGGGCATAGGCAGCAATATCGCCCACATCCAAAGCCCGATCGCTGGTGGTTTCAATTTCCGCGACTCGGGTAATGGCCTCCGTGAGCACCAATTCTTCCATGACGTTGATAAATTGCTTGCGCGGCAGCACAACCACTTCACCAGTCAGCAACGCACCCATCAATCGATCGAGAGCCATATACTCCTCGATCGATAACTCGGAAGCTGTATCGCAAATCCGCCCCACTTCCGCTTCCATGGCCGGAGTCAAATAGCCATCGCGTAACGCTTGTTCAACAATTTTTTCGATGCTCATAACTCTGCGTGATACCAGGATTCGAGGTCAGTCGGGGTCAGATTGACGGGACTTATAGACAGGGTAAAGTATGCGCGGAAAGCCAGCGACCTAATCCCTCCCTCAAGACGTAATGATGATTTGACGTAATGATGATTTGGAGGTGCGGTGCGATTTTCTGCCGTAGCCACTCACACCGGTCTAGAAACGGTTTGATCTAGAAATCCAATCTAGAGGCAAACGTTTTCCATCACCATTTTTTTAATCACCATTTTTGGGTGGCCATTCTTTCACAATTTTCCGCTGCTAATTTGACGTTTGCCAACTTAACCCTACGGCCGATGGCTACCCCGCTCCCATTTAACCTTGCTGGTTTCTCCCTCAATCTCAGGGAACGGCAGGCAGGCGATCGCCCGCTAAGTAATTGTAACTAGCTCCTCAAGGCATCAAACCCAGTCATGGCAGTGGTTTTGGAGCAAGTTCCCCGATCGCCACGGGCCACCACCGGAACCGAACCAAACTGAGTTCGGTTGCTGGCTGCTTAACAGTAAGTTACATTTGGTTAAGACTCGGGATCGCCCGAGCCGCATAACAGGCACATAACAGGCATTGATTGAGGGGCAACTCATCAGATGAAATTCTCTTGGAGAGTCGCGCTGCTGTGGACGTTGCCCGTCCTGATCGTAGGGTTTTTCCTATGGCAGGGCGCAGTTTCGGGCCCCACAGCAGACATGGGTAAAAACGCGGCGAATACCCGGATGACCTACGGCCGCTTTTTAGAATATTTGGATGCAGGCCGGATTGTTGAAGTTGACCTGTATGAGGGTGGCCGCACGGCGATTGTCGAGGCTGTCGATCCTGAGCTGGATGGTCGTCTTCAACGTTTGCGGGTTGATTTGCCCGTGGCCGCGCCAGACTTGATTGCCAAGCTGCGCGAAGCTGGGGTGAACCTGGATTCGCACCCGATGCGCAACGATGGGGCCCTGTGGGGTCTCCTGGGGAATTTGGTGTTCCCAATTTTGCTGCTGTCGGGGTTGTTTTTCCTGTTCCGGCGATCGAACAACGTTCCCGGTGGCCCTGGCCAAGCCATGCAATTTGGCAAGTCGCGGGCCCGGTTCCAAATGGAAGCCAAAACCGGCGTGATGTTTGATGATGTGGCCGGCGTGGACGAGGCCAAGGAAGAACTGCAAGAAGTTGTGACCTTCCTGAAGAAGCCGGAACGCTTTACGGCGGTGGGCGCACGAATTCCGAAGGGCGTGTTGTTGGTGGGCCCTCCGGGAACCGGCAAAACCCTGTTGGCCAAGGCGATCGCCGGGGAAGCGGGCGTACCGTTCTTCAGCATCTCCGGTTCGGAATTTGTGGAAATGTTTGTGGGCGTGGGTGCTTCCCGCGTGCGCGACCTGTTCAAAAAAGCTAAGGAAAACGCCCCCTGCATCATCTTCATTGATGAAATTGATGCGGTGGGTCGCCAACGGGGCGCAGGCATCGGCGGCGGTAACGATGAGCGTGAGCAGACCCTGAACCAAATGCTGACCGAAATGGACGGCTTTGAGGGCAACACGGGGATCATTGTGATCGCAGCAACCAACCGCCCGGATGTGTTGGATTCGGCCTTGCTGCGACCGGGCCGGTTCGATCGCCAGGTGACGGTGGATGCGCCGGATGTGAAGGGCCGTGTGGAGATCCTGAATGTCCACGCCCGTAACAAAAAGCTGGCGGATGAAATTTCCCTAGAGGTGATCGCCCGTCGGACTCCTGGCTTTACGGGGGCTGACCTGTCGAACCTGCTGAATGAAGCAGCTATCTTGACGGCTCGCCGCCGCAAGGACGCAATCACGATGCAGGAAATCGATGATGCGGTCGATCGGGTGATTGCTGGGATGGAAGGCACGCCCTTGGTCGATAGCAAGAGCAAGCGCCTGATTGCCTATCACGAGATTGGCCACGCGATCGTGGGGACGCTGATGAAGCACCACGATCCGGTACAGAAGGTGACCCTGATCCCGCGCGGTCAAGCTCGCGGTCTGACCTGGTTCACCCCCAGCGAAGATCAGATGCTGATTTCGCGATCGCAAATCATGGCTCGGATTTCCGGTGCTTTGGGCGGTCGTGCGGCGGAAGATGTGATCTTCGGTGATGCGGAAGTGACCACCGGGGCCGGCGGCGACCTGCAACAGGTGGCCAACATGGCTCGGCAAATGGTGACCCGCTTTGGGATGTCGGACATTGGCCCAATTTCCCTGGAGACCCAATCGTCTGAGGTGTTCCTGGGTCGCGACTGGCTGACCCGATCGGACTATTCCGAAGAAATCGCAGCCCGGGTGGATGCCCAAGTGCGCTCGATCGTGGATCACTGCTATCTGGAAGCCAAGCGGATCGTTCGCGAAAACCGGACAGCGATCGATCGCCTGGTGGATCTGCTGGTGGAAAAGGAAACGATCGATGGTGATGAATTCCGCCAAATTCTGGCCGAATACACCACGATTCCGGACAAGGAGCAGGCCTCAACCCAGTTGGTGTTTTAGGCTAAGCCAACCTTGAGGATGTAAGCCACAATTTCAGTGAAATGACCGGGAGCGATTGACCAACGGGGCGATCGCTCCCGGCTTTTTTGCGGGATCGCCTGCCCGATCGCCCCGAGCAACACCTGGGTGCGATTAACCAACAGGGGCGATCGACTGGATTTTTCAAGCGATCGGGATCAGCAGTGCAGGATCAAAATTCAGCATTGGCAATTAGCCGATCCTGTGCCACAACAATTCTTAATGGATTTTTGATGAGGATTTTGCCAGTCGATCCGGGTTCGGAATTCCAAGGAGCGGATCGCCGATCATCAGGATTCGTGCTTTAATGAGCGCCTAAGGTTGCCCATCCCGTATCTAATCAAGCGGGTCATGGTTTTAGCCCCTCAGCGCGGTTTCCTAACATCGTGATCGCCCATGCTGCAACACCGTTAACGACCATCTTCGCGCGATGCCCAGGGTCTACCTCCGGGGAGTCAGGGAATGATGGAAAACGTTAAATCGGGAACGCGGCACGGATAGAAGCGATGCTTGGACAGATGGTGTGTGTGTGGTGTGACGAGTGAGTTACTGGTTTTGTCGTGGATGCTAAATTTCCAGTTCAAAAATCCTTTGCACTAACCGGCACGCAGCTATTTTTGCTGCTGACGGGTTGCCTGAGCGCTGCCGCAGTGACAATCGATGGCCTGTCTGGGCGATCGCCCTACGGCCTGGAATCGCTCACCTTGCCGCTGGTGACAGCCGCCGCTGTGACCGCTGCGATCGGGTCTTGGGTAGTGCCCCTGTTGCGCCGTCTCAAAACCGGCCAGGTGATTCGAGAAGATGGCCCCCAATCCCACTTTGTGAAAGCGGGAACCCCCACCATGGGCGGCATCTTCTTTGTGCCCACGGCCGTGGTTTTGACCCTACTTTTAGGAATAGGTTGCGGTTGGTCTGGTTCCCAGTGGGCCGATGCACTGGCGGTGGGAGCCTTGACCCTGGCCTATGGTTTCATCGGTTGGATTGACGATTGGCAGGTCTTGCGCCGCAAATCGAATAAAGGCATTACCCCGCGCCAAAAGCTGGCGCTGCAAGTGCTGTTTGGCGGATTGTTTTGCCTCTGGTTGGGGCTGACAAAATCTTGGGATTTAACAACGGTGGCCCTGCCCTTGGGGTTTGCGCTGCCCTTGGGAATTTTGTTTTTCCCGATCGGCTGGTTCACCCTGGTGGCGGAAAGCAACGCTACAAACCTCACCGACGGCTTGGATGGACTGGCGGGCGGCACTGGGGCGATCGCCCTCTTGAGCCTGGGAGCGATTGTTTACCCCACTTCTCCAGCCCTGGGTCTCTTCTGTGCTTGCCTGTCGGGAGCCTGCCTGGGTTTTTTGGCCTATAACCGCAATCCAGCCCGCGTGTTCATGGGCGATACGGGATCTTTGGCCCTCGGCGGTGCGTTGGCTGCCGTGGCCCTGTTGACCCACTCGCTCTGGAGTTTGGCCATTGTTGGCGGGGTGTTCCTGGCTGAAACCCTTTCGGTGGTGTTGCAGGTGAGCTATTACAAAGCCACCAAAGGCCCGGACGGCAAGGGCAAGCGGCTCTTCAAGATGGCCCCGCTGCATCACCATTTTGAGCTTTCTGGCTGGTCAGAATTGCAAGTGGTTTCCACGTTTTATCTGGTGGCTGCGGCCCTTGGTGCTCTGGGACTCTGGTGGCGTTGATCATCCCCTTCGTTGCAGTTGCATATTGATCTGGTTGCTAGCGCAATTCCCTACCATCCAAGACTCAAGCCCTCAGAAACGCCTGAAACGATACCTGAAATAACGCCTGAAATTGCGGGGCCCCGGGCCCCGTTTTTTGTGGGGCAATCATCCCGTGGAATGGCAAACTCAACAGTATCCTGAAGGGGGCAAGCTGCCGGGGCTGTGGCGATCGCCTGACCGATCGAGCCGATGGCCTGGATAAACCAGCGAATTGAGTCAGCGAATTGAGTCAGAGCATCAAGCCCATTGGTTAAGCAGCATGATTTTTGGATGTTCCTTGGCGTTCTAGCAAGCATGGACGATTCTGATCTGGATTCGAGGGAACCGGTGAGCGCAGAGGGGCGATCGACCGTTGCCATGGAGCCGGAGTCTTGGCCCATGGTGTCCGTGATTGTGCCGATTTATAACGGCGAGGCGGACTTGCCTCCCTTGGTTGATTGCCTGTTGGCTCAGGACTATCCCCCCAGCCAAGTGGAATTTATTCTGGTGGACAATCGCAGCGGCGATCGCTCCTGGGATTGGCTGCAGCGGGCCCAGCAAATGGCTAGCGATCGGGGATGGCAACTGCATCCTCTTCAGGAATTGACGATTCAGTCGTCCTATGCGGCGCGGAACCGGGGAATTCGGGTAGCGCGGGGGGAAATTCTGGTGTTTACGGATGCGGACTGTCGCCCTCGGCCGCAATGGCTGCGATCGCTGGTGGGAGATTTTGCTGATCCCGCGATCGGGATGGTGGCTGGGGAAATCACGTCCCTGCCGGGCCATACCCTACTAGAACGCTATGCCGATCGCCAAGAAACCCTCTCGCAAAAACACACGATCGACCATCCCTTTTTGCCCTATGGACAAACGGCGAACCTGGCGGTGCGGCGAGAAGTTTTCCAGGTGATCGGGCTATTTCGTCCTTATCTGACCACCGGAGGCGATGCGGATTTGTGTTGGCGGATGCAACAGGCCACAGACTGGGCGATCGCCTTTGCACCGGGGGCCATTGTGGAACACCGCCATCGGGCCACCTGGCAGGAATTTGCCAGTCAATGGCGGCGCTATGGCCGCTCCAATCGCTACCTACACCAGTTGCATGGTGTGCCGCTGATGCGTCGTCGATCGGCTCGCCAGGAATTGCGCCGTTGGGTGCGCTGGAGCCTGCGAGAGTTGCCCCTGGCTTTTGGGCGCTGGCTGTTTAAGAGAGGCTCCCTACTCGATGCCCTATCAACGCCCATTGAACTGTTGGGCAGTCGTGAACGTTGGCGCGGGCAAGTGCGGGCCAAATTACCCGATCGCGCGGATTGGATTGAGCCATTTGAGGCATTGAAATGAACTGTCGCTGAACCTTTTGGGTTCGCTTCTGAGATAACCAATTAGCTTGTTAACTTGGCTCGGAATTGATGAGCTTAGATTCGATCGAGCACTGCAATACCCAACAAATTCAGCCCCAGTTTCAGGGTGCGCGCCGTGGCATCACAGAGCACTAATCGGGAAGTGCGATCGGGTTCTGCGGCATTCAAAACCGGGCAGCGATCATAGAATTTATTGAATTTTTTGCTCAGTTCAAAAAGATATTCACAGAGACGATTGGGCATCAATTCCGCCGCGATCGCCTCTAGAACTTCATCCAGTCGCAAAAGATGCTTGAGCAATGCCCACTCGCTCTCGTCACTGAGGATGAGTTCGGCACTGTCCAAGTTCTGGAAATCAATTTCACCCTTACGGCTAATGCTTTGAATCCGAGCGTAGGCATAGAGCATATAGGGTGCTGTGTTGCCCTGAAGCGCCAACATTTTGTCGTAGCTAAAGGCATAGCTACTGGTGCGGTTTTGGGACAAGTCCGCATATTTCACCGCGCTGAGGCCCACAATTTGCGCCACCTGCTCAATGAACTCGGGAGTTTCACTGCGCTCTTCTGACTGCAACCGCTGTTCCACGTCGGCCCGCGATCGATCGATCGCCTCCGCCAACAAATCCTTCAGTTTCGGTGTATCTCCCGATCGGGTCTTCAGCTTTTTGCCGTCCTCACCCAGCACCAAACCAAAGGGCACATGCACCAGTTCCACTCCCGCCGGAACCCAGCCTGCCCGCTCGGCCACCTGAAACACCTGGGCAAAGTGGTTTGCTTGCCCCGAATCGGTGACGTAAATGATTCGATCGGCCCGGTCTTGGGTGGTGCGATAGCGAATGGCGGCCAAATCCGTTGTGGCGTAGTTGTAGCCCCCATCGGACTTTTGAACAATCAGGGGCAGCGGGTTCCCGTCCTTATTCACAAAACCGTCCAGGAACACGCAGCGGGCCCCCGCATCCTCCACCAGCAGGCCCGCCGTTTCCAGGGCGCTCACCACCTCCGACAGCAGGGGGTTATAGAACGATTCTCCCCGTTCCGTGAGTTGAATATCGAGCAGGTCGTAGATTTTTTGGAATTCCCGCCGCGATTGATCGCAGAGCAATTGCCAGGCGCGGCGGCTGTCGGGATCGCCGCCCTGCAAGCGCACAACCTCTTGGCGCGATCGCTCTTTGAAATCCTCGTCCTCATCAAACCGCTTTTTCGCTTTTTGATAGAACGCCACCAGATCGCCCAGGTCGATCGCATTGGCGTTGGTGAGGGCTTCCGGGGCCACTTCCCGCAGATGGGTAATCAACATCCCAAACTGCGTGCCCCAATCGCCCACATGGTTCAGCCGCAACACGTCGTGGCCCAAAAACTCCAAAACCCGGGCCAGCACATCGCCAATGATCGTGGAGCGCAAATGGCCCACATGCATTTCCTTGGCAATGTTGGGGCTGGAAAAGTCCACCAAAATGCGCTGCGGTTGCGCTACGGGGTCAATGCCCAGTCGATCGCTCCCTTGGCTGGATCGCAATTGCCCCAACAGGTAGTCGGCCTTGAGGGTCAGGTTAATGAAGCCCGGCCCCGCAATGGTAGGGGATTCGCAGAAATCCTCGATCGCCAAGGCCGCCACGATCGCGCTGGCGACCTCGCGCGGTGGCTTGCCCCACTGTTTCGCTAAGGACAGGGCCACATTGGCTTGGTAATCCCCAAACTTGGGATTGCTGGCCGGAACCAGCATCGGATCCGTGCCAACCAACTCCGGGCCAAAGGCTTTGACCAGGGCGGTTTCCAGGGCTGAACGAAGGCGGGCGATCGCGTCTTTCACCGGCAAAAAGGGGAACGGTTTCCAGAAAAAAATCTCGCCCACAAGATAAGGCGCGGGGCGTTCGGCCGCGGCCAAACGTGGAGTTCCCCGCGCGCGAAGAGCAAAGGGCAATAGAAGATTTTACTGGAATTGGGGGAGAGCGAGGCCGCCCGCAAGCCGGATTCTGTTGGCTAGGTCAGTTGCGATCGGGTTAGCTAGGGCTAATTAGACTGCTGGCCCTAGCGATTCCGGCAGCGCACCCGCTCCAGATCGCCTTCAACGTTGCGGGGAATCCGCCGTAAATCGACACCGGAGCGGTAGAGGGTTGCAGAATCCCAAAGCTTGGCCCCTTCAAGGTTGGCCCCTTCAAAGTTGGTGTTTTCGTCCACGATCGCCCCGCCCAAGTCCACATTGCGCAGATCAGCTCCCCGCAGGTCAGTTCCGCTGAGGTTGGCATCCACAAAATTGGCAAACCGCAGCTTGGTGTTGCGCAGGTTGGCACTGGCCAAGTTGGCGCAGGTGAAGTAGCTGCCCTCAAAGTTGCTGTCGGAAAGATTGGCCAGTTGCAGTTGGGCCTGACGCAGCCGCGCATTGACCCGACTGATGCCGCTGAGGTTGGCTTCCTGAAGATCGCAACCTTGGCAACTGCGGGCGCTGCCGCTGATGAACTGCTGGGGATCGGTGGTGTTTTGGGCCCAGGCCACGCTGGCCAAGCTGCCTGCCAACAGGAAGGTGATCGCGGCGGTCCAAGTTTTGTGGGACGTTTTCATGGGTTGACCTCTCAGCAAATCGGCAAGGATGGACAGGGTACGCGCCTTAGGCAGACATCGGTGAAACGGCTGTAATGGCAGGGAACGATCGCGCTAGGATGCTTATCGGTGTCCCCCAGAGTTCCAACCTATGCGAGTTTTACGCTTGTTCCAACTGTTGTTGGCCTTGGCTGGCTCGATCGTGACCGGTCGTCAATGGGGTTCGGGTCAGGGTCAGCACAGGGAGCACCGCAGGGAACCACAGGGGCGATCGGCGGTGACCGCGATGGGCAACCGGGTGAGTCGCTCTGGGTCAATACAACTCGATCGCCAGTTCGCCCGGATCGCTTGCGGGACAATATTCAAACCGATATCTCAATTCGTAACTGCCCGTTGGCTCCAAGTCCAGGGGAGGCTTGAGTCAGAAGGGGCTGAACGCTTTCAATGGCGGTGCTTGCAGGGAATGGGGCGCAGCTTGGCGATCGGGCTGATGGGATTCCTGATTTGTGCCAGTTGGGCAATTGTGCCAATGCCGAGTTTGGCCGATGAGTTGCCCCTTGAAGCCCGCGTTCAGGCCGCGCGATCGCTCTTTGACCAAGCTTTTGAGGCCACCAATGGCGGGCAATTTGCCCAGGCCGAGCGTTACTGGACGCAAATTTTGGAACTTTTTCCCGACAATGCGGAAATTTGGAGCAACCGGGGCAATGCCCGCGCCAGCCAAAATCGGCTTCAGGAGGCGATCGCGGACTATAACGAAGCGATTAGCCGTGCTCCCAATGCGCCGGATCCCTACCTGAATCGGGGGGCGGCTCGGGAGAATGCGGGCGATTTGACGGGGGCGATCGCGGACTATGACCACGTGTTGGAATTGGATCCCAATGATGCGGCCGCCTACAACAACCGGGGCAACGCGGAGGCGGGCCTTGGCCAATGGGCGATCGCGGTTGACGACTATGCCCAGGCGGAGCGCTTGGCTCCCGATTTTGCGATCGCCCGGGTGAACCATGCCCTCGCCCTGTTCCAGGTAGGCGATCGGGCGGAGGCCTTGCGCCTGTTGCGGAATTTGGTGCGGAAATATCCCACCTTTGCCGATGCGCGGGCGGCCCTGACGGCGGCCCTGTGGGATGCGGGCGATCGCGGCGAGGCCGAAAGCCAGTGGGTCTCGGTAGTGGGTCTCGATCGGCGCTACAAGGATTTGGAGTGGGTGGCGAAGGTGCGCCGTTGGCCGCCCGCCATGGTGACCGCCCTGGAAAAATTCCTCAAGCTTTAACCTCTAGAGCAATCCAGCGGGCAAGAACTGGCATTGTCCAGCCCTGCTGGATTGAGGTGAAGTTGAGCGAGTTGCAGTTGAGCGAACTGGCATTTAGCGAGCGGCTGCCCGATCGCGCTTGAGGCGATCGAGCAACACTTGTGCATCCTTCAACAGTTGAGTGCCCCAGAGGTTGTCCTTCAGGTACTGCAAATCCGCATAGCGCTCATCGGTGTCCAAAGCTTCCTGGGCCAGGGCCAACCCCTTCAGGCAGTTGGGATCTCGGGCTTGGCTTTGGCAACCGGCAGCGGTGTAGGTGGCCGTGGCGATCGCCAGTTTGGGTTCTGCGGCGGTTGGATCCACAGCCAAAGCCGCTTCCCACTCCTTGAGGGCATTGTCCCGATCGCCCAACTCATACAGCGCCAAGCCGATGTTGTTTACCGCTGGCCACATCCGTGCTTCCAGGGTCACCGCTTGCCGAAACTGCTCGATCGCCTGCTGGAACCGGCCCATGGTTAGGTAGACATTCCCCAAGTCAAACCGGCCCGTGGGCGAGTCCTGAAGCTTGAGGCCCGCCTGCAACGTGGTTAGCGCCTCATCCCAGCGCTTCTGTTGCCCGTAAGCCGACCCTAACGCCAACAACACCGATGGATCTTCCGGAGCCAAGGCCCGGGCCGATTCCAGCACCTGAATGCCCCGATCGATTTGCTGAGATTGGAGATATAAACCGCCCATCAATCGCAAAACCTGCGGATTTTTGGGAGCGAGATAGGCCGCCACTCGAATGCGGGCCAGGGCCTCATCGTATTGCTCAAACTGCACCAAACGCGCCGCATCTTGGGCTAGATCCAAAGCCTGCTCAGACCACTGGGGATCAATTGGCGGTGCATAGGGCAGCAACACTTCCGCCCGGGCCGGCATGGATAGCCCCATGCAACCCCAAAGCACAGCCAGAACCTGGAGCGCTCGGATGCTCTGTTGTTTCAAGCTCAGTTTGCCCAGTTTACTCACAGTCCTGTTTATCCAATGCTGCTGACAACGATCGCAAGGCCATCTTAGCAACCTGAATTAATCCGGCGGGCGGTTAATCCGGCGTAGCGGGTGAACAGGGGCACAAAAC
Source organism: Limnothrix sp. FACHB-1083 (assembly GCF_014696485.1). Lineage (NCBI taxonomy): Bacteria > Bacillati > Cyanobacteriota > Cyanophyceae > Pseudanabaenales > Pseudanabaenaceae > Limnothrix > Limnothrix sp. FACHB-1083. The sequence goes on from NZ_JACJQD010000013.1 coordinate 22,145, forward strand.
TGGGTTGGGTTCAGGACTTGATCGCCCAACATCCCTGAAATTCCGCGCGATCGCAGGTGTTGCCAGGGAGGGGATTGGCCCAATTTCAAGATTCCAGACGCTCCTTCAGGTGCTACTTCAACAGTTGCCGCACCGTGTCAATCAGCTCTTCCGGTTGGAAGGGCTTGGCGATGTAAGCATCGGCCCCTTGTTTCATGCCCCAGTAGCGATCGAACTCTTCGCTCTTGCTGGTGCAAAGCACCACGGGCACATCCTTTCGGTTGTTATCCGACTTCATCCAACGACAAAATTCATAGCCATTCATCCGGGGCATCACAATGTCTGTGATCACCAAATCCGGAGCACTGGCCTCAAATTGCACCTGTGCCTCTACCCCATCGCCCGCCAAAACCGTCGTCATGCCGTGTTTTTGGAGGAGTGCGGCAATCATCTCGCGCATCGTTGCGCTGTCATCGACAATTAGCACCTTACTCACGACATCCTCCTTCGCAGTTGGCGGCGGTTGCTGACCGCCATCCCTCGCAATCGGGCGAGTTAACCACCCATGATATGTACCACAACTTCGCGCGTGCGACCGTGCTGTCGATGTTCCCAGAGATAGATTCCCTGCCAAATCCCCAGTCCCAGTTGACCATGCACGATCGGAATTTGTTCAGAAGTGTGGGTCAAGGCGGTGCGAATGTGGGCCGGCATGTCGTCGGGCCCTTCGGCACTGTGTTGGTAGGGAGCCGATTCGGGGACGAGGCCGGCGAGGAAGGCTTCCAGGTCTTGTAACACGTCAGAATCGGCGTTTTCCTGGATCACCAGGCTGGCGGAGGTATGCTGCACAAACAGCGTACAGAGGCCGGTGGTCACTCCCGATCGCGCCACCAGTTCCGCGATCGCGCTGGTGATGTTGTGCAACCGTTTGCCTTGGGTTGAAAGGCGCAGCACCTGTTGCACATGGGTCGTTTGCGATCGCTGGTCGATCGCCCCAACCGAAATGACAGTGGCGGAGGCGCTAGAACGACTCATGGAAACTGGAATAGGGACTGAAAAAGTTCTGCATGGAGCGATCGAAATATTTCAAAAAGCAATTATTCACAAACAACCACGAACAATCACAAACAATTATTCATGGATCCGGATCGGTCGCTCTATTCCGATGCAATGCCGCCATCAAAAATAGGGTTGACATCCTCCCCACCGCAAGCGAACGGGGATTCCCAAACCTCGCGATTTGGGTTTCTGCTTCATCGTGCCAGCCCTCTGAGATTGGTTCTCTTCGGGTCTTGCGGTTGCTCCACAGACTGAAACCGCTAGCCCAGCGGCCACCTGTAATTTAGCATGACCTGAAAGGGCGGGGTTTTAGACCTAAATTTTTCTATAAATCGATTTTTGGCGAGATTTATGGACAGGATTTCCGCCATTGCCCCCGTGGTCTAGTGGTTATTTTGGACGATCGCTCCCCATCGTTCCTAGCGGCAACGGGGCAATGGGAGCCATGAATTTTTGGAATTCGTGCCTGATCGCGCCGATCGCCGTTGGGTCAAGGGAATTCGCCAGCGGCGGAACTCCGCAATCAAAAAGCTCGCCACTGTACGGAAAAATAGAGGCCATTTTCCTGCCAGGTGTCTTGGTCTGGGTTGTCCACCTCCACCAGGGGAATGGCGTAGTCTAGGCGCGCTGTGAATCGATCGCCCTGTTGCCATCGGAGGCCCAACCCGAGACCAACGAGGGTTTGGGGATCGGGATCGGGTCGATCGCCCCGGTTCCAGCCGGTTCCCACATCCAGAAAGGGCACAATTTGCATCACCCCTTTAATTTTGGGCGCGCGGAACAGGGGCAGGCGCAATTCAGCCGACCCAAACAGCCCGTCATCGGTCAGCAGCAAGTCTTGGCGATAGCCCCGAACGCTTTCAAATCCCCCTAGGCCAAACTGCTCCACGGGCAAGAGCGGGCGATCGGCCCATTGGGCCTCACCCCGCACCAGCAGCAGCGTATCGGGCGCAAATTGGCGCACCCACTGGGCCTGGCCACGCCAGGCCAAGAATTGACTATCGGGCGACTCGCGATTGATGGTGGAGTCAAGGGCATCCAGTCCCAAACTTAGTTGCGATCGCAAGGCCAAAACGTAGCTTTCGCTGCGACTGGTCCACTCGTGAAACCACCGCAGGGCGGTGACGCTGGTTTGTCCTTGGTCATCGGCTCCCGGGGAAAGGGGAAAGTCAATGCCGAGCAGACTGGTTTGGCTGTCCAGGTGCGAGAGGGTCAAGCCCGTGACGACTTCATAGTTGGGCTGCTGCACCAGGGGGCGGCGATAGGTCAGTTCGTATTGGTAGGAGTCGGCTTGGATGTCGAGGGGGCCGAAGGGATCTTCAACAATGCTGCTGCCGGTCCATTGGAAACGGGCCCCGATCGTGCTGTTGCGGCTGTCGATCGGGATGGTGTAACTGGCTTCGATCGAGTCGCTGCCGTCGGTGTTGGTGTAGCTGAGGCTGATGCCATCGCCTAGCCCCAGCAGGTTGGCTTGGGTGATGGTGGCGCGTCGCCGGACTGTGCCCACGCTGGGCGATCGCCCATTATCCACCGATAGATCGCCATGGAGGCTGTCGGCTTCCGTGAGGGTGATCCGCAGCAGGTTCGTGCCCGGCTCGGTTCCCGCCGAAAGTTCTGCGGAAACGGTCTCAATGAGCGGGTCAGCCTGCAATAGTTGCAGAGCGGTCAGCAGGCGATCAACCTGAAGCGGCGGCTGGGTGGCCCGTTCAATGCGCCGTTGCACGTAGCTGGGGCGCAGTCGCCGTAACCCCTGCACCTCGATCGCCTCTAGCCGACCTTCCAGCACCCGAATTTCCACAATGCCCTGGGCTGGATCAATTTCCTGGGGCGGCAAAAAGGCTCCAGAGGTCTTGTACCCTTTGTTGACATATTGCTGCGTCACCGCCGATCGCGCTTCCAGCAACTCCGCAAAGGTGAGAGGGCGATTGGTGTAGGGCTGCAGCAGGGTCGCAAATTCACTATCTGTAAAAATCGTGCTGCCCGTGACCCGAAAGGCCTTCACAACAATTTGACCGGGAATCGGCGGCAGGTCAGAAGGCGAGGTAGGCTGCTCGATCGGGGGCGGCTGCAAAGTGGGTGGGGGTTGGTCTGGCTCCGGAATGGTGATCGAATCCGGCAGGCGATCGGGACGGGGCAAAGGGGGAGTTTGGGCGATGGCCGCCACGGCCCCAGCGCCCAAACAGCCCAAGCTCGCCAGCGATCCCAGCAACCACCACCAATGGAGATCCGCACAATGCCTGAAAGCAGGCTTCAAGTCACGGTTCTTATGGTTCAATTCAGGCTTTGAGATGGGGGATCTAAAGACTGGAGATCTGAAGGCCGGAGATCTGAAGGTCAAAGATCTCAAAGCTGGAGGTCTAAGCGCTGGAAATTGCAAAGATAGAAATTGCAAGGCTAGATATCGCAAGGCCATAGGTTAAGAGACTGATCGACCAAACGATCGCACCAACCGTAACAGATCAGGCAATCGGGGTCGAGCCATCTGCAATCCTTGGCCACAACCCGTTTGTGTTCAAAAGTGGGGAACGGGGTTGCTCCAAAACCGTCCATCACAATCATGCTTTGGCGGAAGCTGTCGCTCTAGCGCTTGCATTGCTCAAAACGGGCGATCGCCAGGGCTGTCAGGTCGGCCAATCCCGGGCCTTGGTGGGTACTGGCCGCATTGGGTAGGCTACCGGGCGGAGGCAGGGGTGCGGGAGCCTCCTGGGCCGCCCACTCCTGGGCTAGGCTCGTGGGAGCGGCTATGGTGGCCAGACGAGATTGGGTGCGCAATCCCAACTGACCGTCGCTATAGTCGCTCCAGAGGCGATCGACTTCCAGCAGCAAATCACAGTCCGTCTGCATCAGGCTGTCCACCTGAGCATTAGGAGCCAAAATTTGCCAAGTCAAGACATTGGCCGTTTGCCAATGGCCGCTGGCCAACTGCTCCGCAAGACGGCTGAGGGTCTCGTTGCGAGGCCGCATGACCACCAAGGCCGCAGCCCCGGCCCAAAGCAGGATCGCAATGACCGATAAACGCTTGAAATTCACGGCCGATGTCATGACTGTTCCCGGTTGCCCCTCCATTGCGCCAGGACAATTGGCTGCCTCAGCGGTTGTTAGTGTAGTGGCCGCTGGGCTTGGGTAAGTTGACACGAGTGAATGATGCTGGGGGCTGTTTAACAACATAAGAAGCTCGTCTGCGAGAGAGCCTTGAGCGATCGCTGCTGCTGAGGCTAAGCAACCAATCCCTTCTGTTTATTCATTCTGAGGAAAAATCAGACTATCCGAATAATCTGGCATTCATTTTTGAACCATTTGAATACAGACTTTTCACATTGGAGAAAATTGCTTGATGTCCTTATCATTACCGATTCCTGACTGGTTTGAGGGCGATCGCGTTGGCGAAGTTTGGCGTGTACCCTATGCCCAACTGGCCACCGCAGCTCAACAATGGGCGAAGGCACATCAAATTACACCGGCACAGGAGGATTCGCGACGGATTGCCCTGTTAATGATTGATGTGCAAAATACGTTCTGCATCCCTGATTTTGAGTTGTTCGTGGGCGGGCGATCGGGGCAAGGGGCAGTCGAAGATAATGTCCGCCTATGTCAATTTATTTACCGAAATTTGAGCTTCCTCACGGAACTCATCCCCACATTGGACACCCATGGAATGGCTCAGATTTTCCATCCGATCTTTTGGGTCGATGCCGCAGGAAACCATCCTGCCCCCTTGACTAACATTGAGTGGGAAGCGGTCAAAACCGGCCGTTGGCGACCCAATCCCCAATTACAAGCCAGTTTCCAGCTTCTGCCTGATTCCCTTGGCCAAGGGGCATCGCCCGATCGCTCTCCAGAAGCCGGGAAGGTACATGGCAACTTGGCCACCTACGCCGCCCACTACACCAAAACCCTGGAAGATTTAGGTAAATATCCCCTGACCATTTGGCCCTACCATTCCATGCTGGGTGGTATTGGTCATGCAATGGTTTCGGCCGTTGAAGCCGCCTGTTTCACCCATGCCATTGCACGGCAAATTTCAACACGATTTGAGCTAAAAGGTGGTCATCCCCTAACGGAAAACTATTCGATTCTCAGCCCTGAAATTCTGAGTGATGAACATCAACAACCGATCGCCCAAAAGAATCAGGCTTTGATTCAGCATCTTTTTGAATTTGACGCGGTGATTATTGCCGGGCAAGCAAAGAGTCATTGTGTGGCTTGGACAGTGGCTGACTTTTTGCGGGAGATTCAAACGCAAAAGCCGGAATTTGTCGATCGAGTCTATTTGCTGGAAGATTGCATGTCGCCCGTGGTGGTTCCTGGGGTAATTGACTTCACGGAATTGGCCGATCAAACCTTCCAGGACTTTGCTTCAGCGGGAATGCATTTGGTGCGGTCTACGGATTCGATCGAGCAATGGCCAATGTTTAATCGCTAATCCCCAAAGGCGAAAAATTCAATCCGAGAACCTGCGCTGAAGTCATTTCGACAAAATGGTAAACTAGAAATAGTTTTTCCAAAAAAAGCTCATTCAACTCGCGCTTCTGCCCATGACTGTTCCCACCTCTGCCCTGCCGGAATCCTTGGCTAAATTAGTTCAGCGATTTTCCCGAGTTACCAATCCTAAGCAAGGTTACGAGCAACTCATCTGGTTTTCGAAGCGGCTTCCTGAGCTAGATGAAGCAGATCGTAGCCCTGAAAATAAGGTTCATGGCTGCACTTCGCAGGTGTATGTGGCTTCAGCACTCACCGATGGCAAAGTTTGGTATCGGGGAGATTCTGATTCACAACTGGTGAAAGGCTTGGTGGCATTTTTAGTGGAAGGATTGAATGGTCTAGCGCCGGATGTGATCATTGCTTTGAAGCCAGATTTCATTCAACAAACAAAACTCAATGCTAGCCTGACTCCTTCGCGGGCTAACGGGTTTTTCAATATTTTCAAAAAGATGCAAGATCAGGCGCGATCGCTTCAGTCAGAGTCCCCTGCGGATTTGAATGCTTTGGGTTCATTGTCCTCCCCGCCGAATCTTGAACCTAATCATGAAGCGCCTGAAAAGGTGACTGATTGAACTGTTGATGAACGCTCAATGATTCAAACATGATGATGCAAACAAAGTGGGAATGCAAACAAAGTGGTGATGCAAACACGGTAACGCAAACGCAATGAACCAAGCGCGATGAATCAAGTGCAATGAACCAGACGCGATGACTCAAACGGCTGCCTATATTTATCATGACCCCATTTTGGAATCGGTGACAGAGCCGATCGATTGGGAAATTGATGTGCAAAACCTGTATGTGGACTTGGGCGATCGGCAGGCGTTGGGGCAGCTCATGCAGTTGGTGAATCAGGGAGCAATTCACACGCTTCTCATCCGACAAATTCGCGACTTGGGCGACTCGATCGATTCCATTCTCCATGTTTTGAATCAGTTAGAACATGCCAAAGTGGCGCTGCGGGTGATGCAGGGTGACCTCCCCAAGGGAACCGATCCTAACTGGATTCAACAGTTGCAATGGCTTCAGGAACTGAACCAAGACCAGCACCGACAGGCCATTCAAAAAGGCCATGCTCGTAATCGGTTAGCAGCCTTGCCTCCGCCGGGGCGTGCTCCCTTTGGCTATCGACGGGGCAAAGATCGGTATGTGATCGATCGAGCGGCGGCCAGTATCGTAAAAGATTTTTTTGAAAACTTTTTGCTCTACGGTTCCTTGCGAGGAGCCGTGCGGTTTATTAACCAAAAACATCAAAAGAAAATTTCAATTTCAACGGGTCGTAATTGGCTAACCAATCCTGCTTATCGAGGCGATCTAGCCTATAAAAATGGTGATGTGATTTTGAATACGCACCCCCCGCTGGTGTCTCGCGAAGAAGCGGCCCAGGTCGATCGGCTCTTGCGACGTAATCAGACCTTAGCTCCCAAAACGGCCAGCGCCGCGCGTTCCTTGGCGGGGTTAGTGAGCTGTGCCCAATGCCAAGCAAAATTAGCCATAACTTCCACGCGATCGCGGGGATCCAAAACCCCCAACTATCTTTACTTGCGCCCCAATCCTTGCGGAAAAGGCCCATCAGCCCCCGATCGATGCCCATTAGCGGACTATAACCAGGTTCTGAAGAAAACAATTCAGCGCATTTGTCGAGAATTGCCACAACGAGTGAGTCAAGCGCAGTTGCCCAATATTGAGCAATTAAAGTCCCAAATTCAACAACAACTTCAAGCCCAGGAAGCACGCCTAGCCCAGCTTATTCAGCTTAAGGAAAATGGAATTTTAGATGAAAATACATTGCAAATTCGTTCCTATCAAATTCGGGTCGAAATGGGAACTTTGCAAGATCGGCTCTCGCAATTACCCCCTGCCAGCTTATCGATGATTTCCCGATCGGTGTCAATTCCAGAATTTTGGCAAGATCTATCCGAAGCCGAACGACGTTTTTACTTTCGCGAATTCCTGAAAGGCATCTGGCTAACTTATTCAGCCAAGGGAAAGGGAGAACCGACTTGGCGGGTGCACTCTCTGGATTTTGTTTTTTAAGATATTTTAAAAAATACAGCCTTTACCTAGAATTATTGGCACGCCATATTGCAGATGCCATGAAGCAACGGTTTGGTGGGCAATGCCCACCTTACGGGCAACTGTGCTTAGTAATCGGGGTAAGGGCTGTATTTAAAATCCGGGCTGACGATTAAGGGCATTTTGAAAAATCAAACATTGATATTTTTCTGGTTTCATTGATGAGTGAAAGCAGAGAACTTTCGTCTTTTTTCTATGATTGATTTTCAAGAGAACCTATAAATCTAAAACAGATTTTGAATAGTCTTAGTGTTTTTGGTGGCTACTAATTGGGGGTTTACGCTGCAATTTAAACTGACTTCAAAATCAAATCTTAAATAAATTTTGCGTATTTTTACTTTCTCGTAAAATAAATTGCCCATCTCCACAACCTATAAATCGCTGTCTATAATGTCGCTTATGGGGCAATCTGATCACAGCTTAAAAGCTGATTGTTCAGGCTTTTGATTAGGCTTGAGCTTTAATATTCAATGGCAGTACTAGTGCTTTAGGCGGATCTATGTTTACGTTTTTTCTAATGCTATTGATTGGTGGTGGTGCAGCCTTTGCTGCTTTGAAAAGTGATAATTTACCCGTCCCATTGCCTATTCGATGGGCCGTACGGGGCGGTGGTGGCTTTGTGGCAGTTTTTGTGGCGCTCTATGTCATTAGTCGTTTCGTTGCAAATGTGCCGACGGGAAGCGTTGGTGTGCGCGATTCCTTGGGTAATGTGGAAGAGAGTCCATTGTTGCCCGGGTTGCATTTCAACACACCTTTCTCGCGAGTGGTGATGTTTTCGACACGCTTAAAAAATATTCAAGAAGGTATTGAAGCAACATCCCAAGAAGGTTTGATTTTTGATTTGAATGTTAGCCTCCAATATCGGATTGATCCGCGAAAAGTGTCGCAAGTTTATCGAACCATTGGCACTAGTGAATCAGAAATTGTCGTGTCTCGATTTCGGGCAATTGTTCGCTCAATTACTGCATTACATCCAGCCGAGTCTATTTATTCAACCAAGCGGACAATGATCGCTGAAGAAATGCGCCGACAACTGGCACAACAACTGGAGCCTTTGGGATTTGTGGTGGAAGCGGCTCTGTTGCGAGAAGTGAAACTGCCGGAAACTGTTCAAGCAGCAATTCAACAGAAATTGAAAATCGAGCAAGAAAGCAAGCAAATGGAATTTGTACTGTCAAAAACTCGTCAAGAGGCACAACGAAAACAAATTGAAGCCCAGGCGATCGCCAACTACAATCGAACGGTTGCTCAGGGCTTGACCAATCAGGTCATTCAATTGAAGCAAATTGAAGCCATGCAAAGTCTAGCGGAATCCAAAAATACAAAGGTAATCATTACCAATGGCAATTCACCGATTTTGGTTTCTCCAGGTGGTAATTAGTGCAACGCCAAGAAATCTGTAATTGATTGCTGTTGAGCTGACTCAGTTTGATCGAGCAATCTCTTGAATTGAGTCATGGATTGCGCTAAATCAATTTGCTGAAAAGCTGTGACCCAAAATTACCTATAATCTTGAGACTCTATTGATTAAACATCTGAATTGGCGACGCAAATGTCGGAACCCACCATGGCAGCGGATGAGCGCCACCTCGATCGCCCATTGAATTCAACTTCAGAAGGTGCGGATTTTACGCCTAAGCTGATTGTGATTGTGGGGCCAACAGCTTCGGGCAAGTCTGCCTTAGCGATCGAGCTAGCGCGGTCTTTAAACTCCGTGATCTTGGGAGCAGATTCTCGCCAAATTTATCGCAATTTTGATATTGGAACTGCTAAGCCATCGTTGAGTGATCGCGCGGTGGTTCCCCACGAGTTAATTGATATTTGTGATCCAGTTGAGGTCTTCACGGTTGCTGAATTTCAGACCCAGGCAAATCAACTGATTAATCATTATCATCAACGTCAAATAATTCCCCTATTGGTTGGAGGAACCGGACTTTATATTAAGTCTGTGGTTCGAGGGTTACGCATTCCCCAAGTGCCACCCCAGCCAACCTTGCGATCGCAATTAGAGCAACTGACTCGCCTCGATCGCCGCCAACTTTTGTTGACTGTTGATCCTGTTTCTGCCCAGCAAATCCATGAGCGTGATGATGTGCGAACCATCCGAGCACTGGAAGTTTTTTACGCCACAGGTCAGCCGATTTCTAGCTTGCAAGGGGAAGCTCCCCCCGCTTATCCAATTTTGCAGATTGGTCTAGACTGCCTCGGTACTAAAAGTTTGGATGGCCTAATTGCTAACTCGCGATCGACTACCGATTCAAACGATTCAAAGAGGGCGATCGAACAACCCGATCGTTCCCAAATTCATCCTCAAAATTCTTCTCGTAAGCTACCTAGAAAGCACGGAAAAGAAAAATCAGCCCCAGATGAAAATGATCGGTTATGGCAACGAATTCAACAGCGCACTCGCTCGATGTTTGAGCAAGGGTTTGTGGAGGAGGTTCACCAGTTAGTGGAACTTTACGGTCAAGAGTTGCCCCTATTTCAAACCTTAGGCTATCGCGAAGTGTTGCAAGCAATGAATGGCGAAATAACTTGGACAGAAGCAGAACAGTTAACCGCTGTTCATACTCGCCAATTTGCAAAACGGCAGCGAACTTGGTTTCGGGCAGACCCTAACATTCATTGGTTGGATGCCGATCACCCAAGACTCTTAGAGATGGCTCTAGAATTGGTGCAAAACTTCTTGAGTAATAGTAACAAATCTGATCAAAATTTTTGATTGAGCTGATGTAAAAATAGACTAAAAATGACAAGATGCTCCATCAAATCAACCAAAATTGACTAAGAATCAACCAAGGCTTAACCGAGAATCATATCAATAGCTAATCAAATTTCTGAATTTTTCTTAGGAAGACGATAGCCTTGGTTCTTGAGAAATGGTGTAAGTGGTTTGGATAATTCCTTCAATGTTATTACTTCGATCCAGACTAGTACAGTCAAGGGAACCTGGTGCAAGATGATTGGCTTCTGGATTTTGAGATTCCGGAAGCTCGCTCCAATTTTGAGGTAAAGAAATATGGAAAGTGCTGCCCTTTCCTAGTTCACTGGTAACCCAAATTTGTCCGCCATGCTGCTCCACAATCCGACGACAAAGGGTTAGGCTAACACCCAGTCCGCCGCGCGATCGGGAGTCGGAGGAGTCCACTTGATAGAAGGGTTCAAAGATTTGCTCTAGGTCTGTGGGAGGAATGCCGCAGCCATGGTCAGTGATATGAAAAATCACATCCTGCGGCGAAAGGGTGACCGCAAATCCTAAGACTGAGCCAGGGGATGAAAACTTGATTGCATTATCTAAAATGCGATCGAACAAATCTAAAATGGCATCGGGATCCGCCCAAACAGTTAGATCGTTGGGAATTGAATAAGTAATGGATAAATTTTGAGCTTGTAATCGATTGACCACGCGATCGTAGGCTCGATTGGCCAAATCTTGAACCCAACAGCGTTGTTTGGCCAGGCTTTCGGTAGAGGCTAAATCGGCCAATCGTAACACCACATCAATCGCTTGCCCCAGCCGTTCTGCACTTCGCAGGGCCACCGCAATTAATTGTTGTCCTTGCATGGATTGCAAATCACAACGCCCCGTGGCCAAAAGCTTAATTGCACCCTGCAAAGAGCTGAAGGGGGTGCGTAACTCGTGGCTCACGATCGAGACAAATTCATCCTTCATTCGTTCGATCGCCTTGTATTGGGTAATGTTGCGACACATCAGCCGCACACCATCACCCAACTTGCAGGCATCCACCCGAAACCAACTGTTCAATCGCCGATCGAACACCTCGCGCGATTGGTTGGCTTCCTCCGTCACCACCGGCAGCAACCAGGTAAATAACTCTTGGCTGGCCCTTGCCGCCTGCTCCACTTCCGACTCGCCCATCACCACCGGCTCCGCGCTAAACGGCACGGCCGCCCGTGCTCCCGGATCCGTGCCATGGGCCAGCAAACTACGCTGGGCCAGCACCGCCGCCGAGCAGCCCGTTGCCCGCTCCGCCGCCGGATTCACCAACCGCCACTGGAAATTCACCACCCGATCCCGGTCATCCCGCATCACCTGCAACACCGCGATCGCGTCCGGCGACAGGTTCAGCACATCCATCAAAAATGACTGGGAATCCGCTAGCCGCAACTCCGCCTGTTTCCGTTCGATCGCATAGCGCATCGATCGCACCAACAGCGTGGGCGAAATTTCCCCCTTAATTAAGTAGTCTTGGGCCCCCAACCGCAGGGCATCAACCCCCGCTTGCTCATCACCCGTTGCCGTCAACACCACCACGGGAATCGTAGGTTGGGCGGCCTGAAGTTGGCGCAGCGTCCCCAGCCCCACCGAATCCGGTAACGACAAATCCAGCAACGTCACATCAAAACGCTGCTGTCGAATGCAAACCAGCGCCTCTGCCAAGGTGCCCACCGCCACCAGATCAACCCCCGACAGCAAAAACTCCGCCTTCCGCAGCATGAGTTGCACAAGGCGAACGTCGATCGGGCTGTCTTCAACCAGCAACACTCGGGGCGAAAACAGCGAGGACGATTGGTTGAGCAAGGGATTGCCCTGAGATGCAGAATCAGAAAACGTCATACGCCCGACTGTTTGGGCCTGGTACAGCACTTGCAGAGCCACATAAGTTGCACAGAAGCAGCAGACAACATCGCTACCCGAAAAACTTTTGAATTTTAACTGCGATCGACAGGCTCTCTAGTTCATCTTATGCGTTCCCCTGAATTGTCCCCATCGTTTATTGCCTGACCCGCAATCCGATTCGTGATGAGAGCCACCCGATTCGCAATCGCCGAACCCTGGTTTCACCTTTCTTTCAGATTCAATTTTATTTGCAGAGGGAGATGAGATGCACCTGATCAGAGACGGATTTGAGCGTCTCCTGTCACCCAGCCACAGAGAATTGATTCGGTATTAACAGAGAATTTAACAAAAATCTGATGAATGAAGCAGTTAAATCAAGCACTTTGGTCTGGAGGATAGAGGTAGCTCCAAATAACAAATCGCTCCATGGCAATGTTTGAATTGCAACGGGATCGCGACATGACCATCAAGCCTTCAACTACACCCGCAATTACGACAGTGCAACCGCCATCGTTTATACCATCATTACGCGAAATTCCGTGTTAGTCATCAGGGAAATACTTCGCACGGGGCCCTTGTCGCGACCTGTTATGGGCAGGTCACCCTCAATTTCCCCAAGCAACGGGCGGCTTGTAGAACTTATCCGGTCTTCCCCTCCATTACAGCATTTGAACCCTCCCGCCGCTCGGGATTTGTTCGATCGCCCTGAAGTTCACCATCATCCGCCCCGATCGCTAGTTCAATTACCATCAGTCCATCCCAAAATAGTTTGATTTTTAAATCTCCTTAAATAAATCACTTATAATAAATCCCGTCAGGTATCTAATCGGATGTTTGGCTAATTCTGATCCGTCAGGATCTTGTCTGTATGTTGCTCGCGCTTGGGTCGCAAAATTTGTTCAACAACCTTGGAAACTATCTTGAAAACTATTTGTCATGTAAATTGATCATTATTAAAAGAACTTAACTTGAATTTTTATTCCAAGCATCCCTTTAAATTTGCAACATCAGATCACGATTTTTGATTTGTATCAGCTCTTAGCTCATTCTTGTCAGAAAACTTGCCCAGGATCAAAACTTGATGGAGTGCTATCAATTCATTCTTGATTGATTTTGAGTACGTCCGCTTTTGTGAGCTTTTTCCAAAAAAGATTGAAAATCATATCTTTTCAAGAAATTTTTAACAATAAATATCAAAACAAAGTTTGAAAAATCGCAAAAATATTCAAAATAATTTCATGTTCTGAATCAAACATTGATCGAAATTGCTTGATAAAGGTAAAGAGAACTTGAGGTGTTCAGTTAATCTAAAAAATGCCTCATATACCTATGAAATTTTGTGCAATTCTCGACTTTTTCACCTTTTCTGCCTAGTCTGGCATTGAACAGCGGTGGATCCACGATACCTACTAGAGCGAGTTTGGATAATGTTTCTCATTTCTGACTCAGAGTTATCGCCCAGGGCGATCGACTTACCCGAACCAAACCCATTCGATTCCCCTTCCCCCGCTCTTGCAACGGCCTCCTTGCCCGCCCACGCACCCGCTAACCTACCCGCTAATTTGTCTGCAAATTTGCCCCCAAATTTGCCCCAAAGTTTACCCACAAGCAATCACCTCAATGCCAAAGATCATCTGAAAACTACCGCTAACACAAACAGCAATACCAACATCAACACCAACAGCAACACCAGCGTTTCTCTGGGGTACGAATTGCGGGCTTCCCTCGCCTCAATTCACGGGGCCCTGCGACTGCTCACCAGGGATCAAGACTCGGTGACCGACCCCAACGCACGGCGGCTGTTGCGAATTGCCATGTCTAACACGCATCGGTTGCTGAGTTTGGCCGTTGCGATCGAGGGCGAAACCCAACAACCCAACGTCCTGACAACCGCCGCGATCGAACGCCTAAGGCTGGCCAACGAACTGCAAGGGGCGGCTGAGCGGGGAGAATTTGTGCTGGTTTACCAACCTGTGATTTGCTTGGGCAGCGGGCGCACCGTGGGTTTGGAAGCGTTGGTGCGCTGGGAACATCCCTCCCGAGGATTGATGCAGCCCAATAGTTTCATCGCGATCGCCGAAAGTAGCGGTTTCATTGCTGAATTGGGCCTGTGGGCCATTCGGGAAGCCTGCACCCAGCTTCGTCACTGGCAGCGAACGGGGATGATTGACTCAAATCTGTGGGTTAGCGTGAACCTCTCCCCCTGCCAACTGTTGGAACCGAACCTGCTGGGGCAGTGCGAAGCCATCTTGCGCGAAACGGAATTACCCCCCCATTGCTTGCACCTGGAGCTAACGGAATCCGTTGCTTTGGACTTGGGCATGGATGTACTGGCAATTTTGCAAGGATTCCGGCAACTGGGCATTGCGATCTATGTGGATGACTTCGGCACGGGCTATTCCTCCTTGGCCCGACTCCATGAGTTCCCGATCGATGCGCTGAAGATTGATCGCTCATTCATCCTGCGGGAGCAGTGGGAAATCGTGCGCATGATTGCCCTCCTGGCCGAGCACCTGGGAATTCAAATTGTGGCCGAGGGGATTGAGTCGGTACACCACCTGCACACACTCCAAGGCTTGGGGTGTCAGATGGCCCAAGGATTTTTAATCTCGCGCCCTTTGGATGCGTCGGCGGTGGTCAGCTTCATCCAAGACATAGACTCCTAAAAAATCGCGATTTGATGAATTGAGTCCCTCAGTAGCTCATTTAACGATCAACACATGTAACCAGATTTGCCCAAAAACCGAATAACCAGCAGCGGCTACTGATCCATGGGGGCATTCTTTAGCTGTTGCTGGCAAGTTCACCAGTTACAAATTCACGGATTATGAGTTTATCATTCGCGGCTGTCGGCTTGGAGGCATAAACACAGCCCCAGCAGCTATTACAAACCTAATTATTGAAACTGTGCACTAGATCACATCCACGATCGTCACTTAGCTCCTAATATAGCTACCGTTTATGGAATTGGTGTTCAGCCCTGCTGTAACGATGAAGGTGCAACTATTGTCTAACGCATCACTCTCTGATTGGGCATTATTGCTCTCTATGATCTTCACTACCGGGCTACTTCCCAATCTCTTAAGAGTTTTGCATCAAGTCTGAACACCAACCGAGTCACTGCTCAGCCGAGAGATTAATCCAGAATTCAAGCCGAAAACTCTATTGGACAAGAGTCAAAATTGGTTTGAATTCAGTATTAACACTTAATGATCGAGAGTTGAAATGATCGCTCTTGGCATAAACCTGGCTGAGTCATAGGCTCCGTAGCTGATGGGTGTTAATTGTCACATGCTGGCGTTCAATTAGTTGAACGATCGATCATCCTTTCCGAGTTTTTCACAATTTTTTCCTAAAATTTTGTGCGTAACTTGGGGGTGTTCCTGCCAAATTGACCATGCTTCTAATCAACTCTAAATGAGGAGATGAAGTTGATTAATGAATGCCTGAAAATGCCTAAAAATGCCTGAAAACCATGTAATCATTTACCAAATCTTAAAGAATGGGAATGCAAATCAACTACTGAGTTAGTTTCAAGATTGATCGTAAGAGTAAATCCATTAGCTGTAAATAAGCTCTGAGAAATTCTGAGAAATTCTGGAATTGCTCTGGCGATTGATAGACCAAGAGGGATGCGCATTACTGAAATCACCTAAGATCTTCAGTTGCCTTTCCCCGGATGCAAGTCACTTCTATGAACACAGGCGCAGTTGCGAGGCACGCTATGTCAAACCAAGTTGTCGGTCTGCTATCCCTCGCGCGGGCCATCGCCCAGGTGAACCACAATCAGGTGTCTGGAACATTGATGGTTCGGCAGGGCCAAATCCATTGGCGGCTGGAGTTTCATCAGGGCAAGTTGGTTTGCACTACAGGCAGCGATCATCGGGTGCGGCGTTGGCGGCGTGCTCTGATGGGGCAACAGATTGAGCCGGCGGAATTAACGACGGGACAGCCTCCGACTTCTTACGATCCTTGGGAATATGCGCTGTTGAGTCGGGCGGTGATGGCAGGCCGGCTAGATAGCGGTAAGGCGGAGCAGGTGTTGGCGGCGCTGACCCTGGAGGCGCTGACGCAAATTGCGACCGATACGGCGATTCGGGTGACTTGGGAGGCACGATCGAACCGGTTGCTAGACTGTGCGGCGGTTGGTTCGGGACTGCATTTGCCGGGCGATCGCCTGCAACAATTACTGAAAGATGCGCGGGACTTGAGCCAACTGTTGCCGAGCGACCGGCCGGCCCAAGCTTGGATCGATCGGGGGCTGTCGTTGGATGCCGGCATTGAGCTGGATGATAGCCGTCAGCACACTACCCTGAGCTTGCAACCGCTGTTTAATGGCCGGCGCACCTTTTGGGATTTGGCCCTGAAGTTAAACCAATCCCCTGCCATGACGGCTCGGATGCTGGGTTACTTTTTTCGGCAGCAGTTGCTGACCTTTCAGGTGTTGCCGGATTTGGAGTTTCACCCCATGCTCTCATCCACGGGTTCCGCAGCGGGTTCCGCCACCCCGGCGACTAAAGCCGAACCGCCTTTGGTGGTTTGCATTGATGACAGCATGGTGGTGCTGCAACGGCTGGAACGAATTGTGACCCAGGCGGGCTATCGGTTCTGTGGAATGCGGGATTCGGTGCAAGCGCTGACGCAGTTGATTGAGCTAAAGCCGGATTTGATCCTGCTGGATGTGGTGATGCCGGTGGTGAATGGCTACGAGATTTGTGCGCAAATTCGCCGGGTGAAGGCCCTGGAGCATACCCCGATCGTGATTTTGACCGGGCACGATGGCACGATCGATCGGGTACGGGCCAAGTTGGCGCGGGCTTCCGAGTTTCTCTCGAAGGTTTCGGATAGTGGGCGAATTCTGGCGACGTTGGAACGGCACTTGCCGAGCCATAATTCCACCCGCCCACATCCACCCCATCCAGATCCGTCCCTGTCCGGTCGCACTGCCAATGGGCAAGATCAGGGGGCTGGCTTCAACCTGAATCCACCCCCCAGCGCGTTCAAGTCTGCTTTGGCCTGAGAGAATCTTGAAGAGGATGGCGAAAAAGCCAAACTTGCATCAGCCCCATAGACCAATCTTCATGCCAGATCCATCCCAGCCAGATCCATCGCAGTATGAATCCGGCGGGTGAGCAGTTTCTGTTGCGCCCGAATTTGCCAAGATGCGCCCAAAGTGGCTCCTCGATGTTGTTGCTGGGGGTAGTTGCTGGGAGTATGATTCCGGCATCGGTGGCCGTCAGGATTAGTGATCAGTGAGCGATCGACTAGCCATTCATGAAACCTCATGAGCCATCAGCCGTCATTCAACAAGTCATTTAACGCCCGTCCCTTGTCTCATCATCTGCCCCATCATTTGATTTTGTATAGCAAGCCCGGTTGCCATCTCTGTGAGGGATTGCAGGAAAAGTTGGAAATGGTGAACCTGTCGAGCGATCTGCGCCTCACGATCGAGCTGCGGGACATTACCACCAACGATCGCTGGTTTGCCGCGTTTCAATACGAAATTCCGGTGTTGCGTTGGCTGGCGGATGGGGAATCTGAATTGCCGATTCCGCGGCCGTCGCCCCGCTGTTCGGTGGTTCAGCTCGAACAACACCTCCGGAAAGCCTTTGCCACAATTGAGCCATCCTAGGAGAGGCAACCGCCCATGGAACCCATGACTTTGCGCGAACTGCTGGCCAGCGTCTCCACAGAACTGGTGATTCTCGACCATCCGGCACTCGATCGCCCAGTGAAGGGGCTGACGACCAATTCCCAGGCTTGCCAACCGGGCGACCTGTTCATTGGTCTGCCGGGGACTCGGGTTGATGGCGGTGAATTTTGGCCCAATGCGATCGAGTCGGGGGCGATCGCGGCGGTGGTGTCGCCGGCCATTGCAGCCGCCCAACCAATCCAGCCGGCCGGGCCCTGCCTGATTGGGGCCATGGACGTGGTGGGGGCTTGCGCAGATTTGGCGGCGGCGTTCCATGGCCACCCAACCCAGCAGTTGCAATTGGTGGGGGTGACGGGTACCAATGGCAAAACTACCACCACTCAGTTGATTGAGTTTTTATTAAAAACGGCCGATCGCCCCACGGCACTGCTGGGCACGTTGGTGGTGCGTTGGCCGGGCTTTGAGCAAACGGCGATTCATACCACGCCCTTTGCGGTGGAGTTGCAGGAACAGTTGGCCAATGCCCGATCGGCCGGGGCGGACTATGCCGTGATGGAAGTTAGCTCCCATGCCCTGGCCCAACGACGGGTGCAAGGTTGTGAATTTCAGGTGGCGGTTTTCACCAACCTGACGCAGGATCACCTGGACTTCCACAACACGATGGAAGAGTATTTTGCGGCGAAGGCCCTGCTCTTCCAGCCCAATTATTTGCGAGGCCGGGCGATCGTCAACTTTGATGATCCCTATGGAGCGGCCCTCGCAGCTCAGCTCGATCATGATCGTTGCTGGTGCTATAGCATTGACGACTCCGAAGCCGATTTTTATCTGAGTGATTTGAGCTATGGCCTCGATGGGGTCAGCGGCACGCTGCACACGCCGGCTGGCGCGATCGCGTTTCGATCGCCCCTCGTGGGTCAATTCAACCTGCAAAACTGGCTGGCCGCCGCCGCCACCGGGTTGCACTTGGGTTTGGATCTCTCGGCCATGGTGCAGGCCCTGGCCCAGTTCCCCGGTGTACCCGGTCGAATGCAGCTAGTCCAAGTGACCGATGGGCCCTTGCCCCAGGACATTAGCGCGATCGTGGACTATGCCCACACGCCCGACAGCTTGGACAATGCCCTGCGGGCGGCCCGTCCGTTTGTGCAAGGGCGCTTGATTTGTGTGTTTGGTTGTGGGGGCGATCGCGATCGCACCAAACGGCCCATCATGGGCGGCATTGCGGCCCAGGAGTCCGACTGGGCGATCGTCACTTCCGACAACCCCCGCACCGAAAATCCCCAGCGAATTTTGAATGATGTGGTGGCCGGGATTCCTGTCGCTGCGAACTACACCGTGGAGGGCGATCGCGCCAAGGCCATCCAACGGGCCATCCTGGAAGCCCAACCCGGCGACTGCGTCTTAATTGCGGGCAAAGGCCACGAAGACTACCAAATCCTAGGTACCGAAAAAGTGCATTTTGACGATCGGGAACAGGCCGAAGCAGCCCTGCGCCTGCGATTGCAAGCAACCATGGCAATTAATGCAAATTAATGCAAGTTGCAGCAGGTTGAAGCGTCTGGATCGGACTCCATGGGATTCAGCGATCGAAAAATCAGGGGCGCATCCCAAGCTCCGACCCCGCCCGCCCGCGATCCATGGGTCAGGTCTGTTAAAAACTGTTAAATCTCATCCCGGAGCGCCCCCGTTTGGATTTGCCCATGATTCTGTGGAAGATTGATACCGTTTCTGCGAAGTTGCGTGAGATTCCTGTTAGTTGAAGATGACCCAGCCATTTCCCACACGCTCGGCGCAGCCCTGGCGGAGCAGTTCTATGTAGTGGATGTGGCTGAGGATGGGCAAGAGGGACTGGACTACACCCGATCGTTTACCTATGACCTGATTATTCTGGATGTGACCCTGCCCCGGCTGGATGGCCTGAGTCTTTGTCGCCATCTGCGGCGGGAAAAGTATACGGGCCCCATCTTGCTGTTGACCGCCAAGGGCGAAACCGAAGACAAGGTAAAGGGTCTAGATGCCGGGGCCGATGATTATGTGGTCAAGCCTTGCACCGTCCAAGAACTGATGGCGCGGGTGCGGGCCCTGTTGCGCCGCCAGCGATCGACCGATGCGCCCGTGTTGGAATGGGGCCCCCTGCGTTTGGATCCGAGCGCCGGTCAAGTGACCTATAGCAATCGCCCCATCAACCTCAGCCCCAAGGAATACAGCCTCCTGGAATTGTTTTTGCGCCATCCCCGGCGGTTATTTTCCCGCAACGCCATCCTCGAGCACCTGTGGTCTGTGGGCGATTTTCCCGGTGAAGAAACCGTCAAAGCCCACATCAAAGGCGTGCGGCGTAAGTTGGCCCTGGTGGGAGCGCGGGATCTCATTGAAACGGTTTATGGCATGGGCTACCGGCTGCGGCCCGGGAGCGCTCAGGTACCGGAACCCCAGGATGGGGATGTGTCCCTGCGGTTACGATCGGCGCTCGATCGCGCCTGGGAACGCTTTGAAGGGATGATCTATGAGCGACTGGAATCCCTGGAGCGAGTAACAGCAGGCATTGGGGCCGATCGCCTCTGCGAAGCCGATCGCCTGCGGGCCCTGGAAGATGCCCATAAACTAATCGGCTCCTTGGGGCCGTTTGGCTTAGTGCGTGGTTCCCA
Organism: Limnothrix sp. FACHB-1083; assembly: GCF_014696485.1. Lineage (NCBI taxonomy): Bacteria > Bacillati > Cyanobacteriota > Cyanophyceae > Pseudanabaenales > Pseudanabaenaceae > Limnothrix > Limnothrix sp. FACHB-1083. The sequence continues at coordinate 42,618 of NZ_JACJQD010000013.1, forward strand.
ACTGGCCCGCGCCATTGAAGAACAGCTACAACAACTGCAACCCTACGCCCAGGATCCCCACAGCCCTCCTGACCCCAACAGCTTTGGTTTCGCCGCCAATTCGGCCGCCACGAGTCCAACGGCCACCAATCGCCACAGCGTCCTGCAACTGGCCCACCAAACCCTGATTTCCCTGGTGGGTGACCTGCGCCGCGAAATTCAAAGCCGCCAGCAAATCGAACACAATCGCCTACGGCTGGTTTATTTGGGTAATAACAGCCGCTGGTCTCAGGCCCTGGCCGCCGCCATCGCCCAAGAAGGGGCCCTGATTGACCTGGCGCTGCCCAGTTCTCCCACCACTTGGCTCACACAACCTGCCACCGCCTTGCCCAGTGTGGTAATTATGGATTGGAGCGATTCGGAGCGGGCCGATTTTCTGGCGGTATTGCCCAGCTTGCGCCAGCGCCAACCATCCCTGATCACGATCGCCCTGATGGAGCAGTTTGACCCCAATGATCTGCTGCAATTTGCGAACGAAGGCTGGGACACCGATTGGGCAGTCGATCGCCCGATCACGCCCCTGATCCAAGCCCTCAGTCAGTACCAAACCGAACAACGCATTGGGGGCAATCTGCGAATTCTGGCCATTGGCCTGTCTAACAACGCCAACAACCTGGTAAGGCGCTGTTGCCAGCAACAACAATGGACGCTGGCCGCCGTTTCCCAACCCCAACGAGTCAGCGCCAGCATGGCAGCCAGCCGGCCGGATCTCATTTTGCTGGCGGCCGATAGCAGTCCCTGGGGAGGCGTTTTATGGACGAGGGCCCTCCGCAGCGAGGGATTTGGCGGGCGGCGAATCCCGGTGATTGTTTTTGCCTCCGAAGCCTCGCCCCAAACCCTCGATCGACTCTACCAAGCCGGGGCAACTGCCTGTATCCTAGAGCTTCCAAGTGCTGAGGAATTGGCGGATAGTTTGCGACAGCAGCTCATCCGAGCCAGTCGATCAGAATTGTTCAATGGCCGAGCCACCAAACCAATCAGTAAATATTAATTGGCTTTAATTGGCTTTAATTGGCTTGATGAACTGGAATAATTAACTGGAATGAATTAGATTCATGGGCTTGACTCAACTTAACTGAATTTAACCCATTCAATCAACTGGTTGTACTCAATTAATCAATCGGTAAATTGAGCTAATGAACTCGATCAACTCAATTTGATTAAATTCATTAATTTGATTCATTAGTTGAATGACTTGGTTAAATTAATCGATTGAGTTTGTTCGGTGAAACTGATAACCCAATTAATTAAACTGATGAACAAGGCTGATGGTGCTGCTGGCACTCCCTAAGCCAGTTAGACTGCTTGACTGAATCCGATGGCACTTGATTGAATTCCTGGACTGGCCATGGCTCTTGGGTGCATACGAAAAAAGTCCACAATTCATATTTTCTGCAATTTTTCCGCAATTCATATTTTCCTCTCCATCTCCCATGACTAAACAAGTGCTTGTTATTGATGATGAACCAGACATGCGAGAAATTGCGCGCATTGGCCTGGAGGTTTGTAATGGCTGGCAGGTATTGTTGGCGGCTTCCGGTGCTGAAGGAATTGCCATGGCTGCGGCCCAACAACCTGACGCAATTTTGTTGGATGTGATGATGCCACAAATGGATGGCACGGCAACCTTGGAAGCATTGCAAAAAAATCCCTCCACCAGTCATATTCCTGTCATTTTGTTGACCGCCAAGGTGCAAGCGGCCGATCGCCAACGCTATGCCCATTTGAAGGCGGCCGCAGTGGTTACCAAGCCATTTGATCCCTTGGTGTTGGGAGATTCCATTTGTCAGATTTTGGGCTGGTCTTCCTGATAATTTCTAATACGGCCTTTACCTAAAATAATCGGCACGTCATATCGTAAATGCCATGAAGCAACGGTTCGGTGGGCACTGCCCACCCTACGGGCGACTACGGGCAACTGTACTTAGTAATTAAGGCAAGGGCTGCAATTCGGTTGAAATAATCAGGATCTAATTGGATCCAGCGGCTCGATTTCTAATTCAAAGGTCATGTGGGCCGAGGCCGATCGCCCGCGAAACGTGCCCGGCATGGGGGCCGTGTTTTGAGGAAAAGCGCTGGCAGCCAGGGGAATATGCCGATCGGCCGTGACCAGCCCTTGGGTGGGGTCATAGCCTCGCCACCCAGCCCCCGGCAAAAAGACTTCAACCCAGGCGTGCAGGTGCTTTTCGGGCAATTTGGGGTCACCCGCCTCATAGCCGCTGACAAACCGCACCGCCAGGCCCACCACCCGGCAAACCTCCATAAACAACACCGACAAATCACGACAGGAGCCAGTTTTGCGCCGCCAAGTCATGCCCGGTGGCATTGGGTCACCGGTTTCTCGCTGCTGATAGCAACAGTGGTTATAGACCGTTTGGTTCAAGTCGCCCAAAAAGTCCAGGGTGTTGCCATGGTTTTTGTAAAGCAACCCTTGGGCCAACTCCCAAATGGCGGGATCGAGTCGATCGCCCCCCAACCGTTGATCGCTCAGGTAAGGTCGCACTTGGGCCAGCGTTGAGGCGGGATAGTCAAAGGGGAGCGACAGGGCCCAAGGTTCCAGCAAAAAGTTAAACGGGTTCGATCGCAGGGTTTCCACAATGCTGGTGGCCTTCACATGCAAGGACTCTACCAGATCTCGGTTAAACCAACTTTGAATGACCGTGTTGCCTTCCAGGTCAAAAATATCGGCTAAACCCAGGGGGTGCGGTGACACCTGAAGCTGAAAATCGTGCAAGACCTGGGATCCATCGCAGCGGGGCCGCAATCGCAGGGTGTGGGGGCCAAGTTCGACGGGTTGGCTATAGGTGTAATGAATTGCGTGATGGATGCGATAGCGCATGGCCCGGCCTAACGAACGATGGGGATTCCATGGCCATTTTAAGGAAGTCGCCCTTGGAAGTGGGTTTTCCGAGGCGGCTCACGATCGCGCCGATCGCCCCCGACGTTTGGCCGGGCGACTTCGGGGCGATCGAGCAGTGGATTCACCCCTGGCCGCCGAGGCTGGCTGGGAAGATTGGGCGATCGCCCGCAGGCTGGCTAGTTCCGTTGCGGTCAGGAAGCGCCACTGGCCCGGCTCCAACCCCGCCAAGGTGAGCGACCCGATCGCCACTCGCACCAAGCGCAAGGTGGGATGGCCCACGGCCGCCGTCATCCGTCGCACCTGGCGATTGCGGCCTTCGGTGAGGGTTAACTCCAACCAGGCGGTGGGCACGGATTTCCGGAACCGAATGGGCGGATTGCGAGGCGGCAGGGTTGGCTCCTCGGGCAACAGACGCACCTGAGCGGGGCGGGTTCGGTAGTCTTGAATGGTCACGCCCCGTTGCAGTTGGGCAATCGCCTGATCCGAGGGAATCTGTTCCACCTGGGCCCAGTAGGTGCGGGGATGGCCCCAGCGGGGATCGCTTAACCGGTGTTGCAGCGGCCCATCGTCTGATAGCAGCATTAACCCTTCGCTGTCCCAATCCAACCGCCCGATCGGGTAGATCTCCGGCACATCAATAAAGTCCTTCAGGGTGGCCTTGCCCTCGGAGGGGCTAAATTGGCTCATCACCTGAAAGGGCTTATAAAACAGGACGTAGCGGGCCATGGTCGGGCGGAAAAAAGGGGCAAGGGGCAGCGCGGTGTTGCAGTGCGGTGTTTTAGTATTGGCTGCCCGATCGCCGGTGGTGAACCGCCGTGACTCCTGTGGTGTCGAGCACTTTGCCGCTGTTGGCAGTGGCATAAACCACCCAGTGATCGCCACATTCCATGCGACTGCGCACGGTGCATTCCAGAAAAGCCAGAGCATCGGTTAACACCGGGCAACCATTGCTGGCGGTTTCCACCTGTAACCCCTCGAACCGATCGGCCCCTGGCGGGAAGTTTTTCATGAAGTGCCGCCGCAGTTGTTTGCCTTCCGCCAACACGTTCAGGACAAACTGCGAACCCTCATGCATCAGGGACTCGATCGCCCGTTCCTTGGCCACGGCGATCGTCACCCCCGGTGGCTTGAAGGTGGCTTGGGAGACCCAGGAGGCCAGCATGGCGGTTTGCACATCATCCTGGCTGGCGGTGACCACACACAGGGAACCCACCACGCGCCCAACGGCCTGGGCCGTGCGATCGGCCGTACCGGCGGCCGGTTTGGGAGCGCGGCGCTTGTTGGCCCGTTGCAGGGCCTGGGCAAAGTCCGTGCCCGCCTCTTCGCACTGTTGCAAGACCGCTTGGGTGGGGGCAAATTTGACTCGAATCGTGGGCATGGCAAATTGGTAGCCCCCGTCCTGGAGTTTGTTTTCCAACAGGTCGATCGCCTCGCCGCTCCAACCAAAAGAGCCGAACACCCCGGCGGGTTTGCTCTTGTCAGCACTGTTCAGGACAATGCCCAGGGCCGTTTGGATTTGGGTGGGAGCATGGCCGCCCAAGGTGGGGGAGCCGATGATGAAACCGGCGCATTTCTCGATCGCCCCTTTAATTTCCTCTGGATCCAAATATTCACAGTTGATCGACTCCACCGCCACGCCGGCCTTGGTGATGCCTCGGGCAATGCTTTGGGCCACGGCGGCCGTGTTGCCATAGGCCGAGGCGAAAATCAGGGCCACGGAAAGTTCCTTTTCTGTCTGCTGTTGCGTCCAGTGGCGATAGGCGTGGCGCAGTTCCGCAAAGCCATAGCGCACGATCGGCCCGTGGCCCGGCGCGTAGGTGGCGGCGGGCAGGTCGTCTAATTTATCGAGGGCGGTGCTGACCTGTTTGGGCTGGGAAGCGTGCAAGCAGTCATAATAAAACCGTCGATCGTCCTCGTAGATCTGCCAGCCCTCATCAAAAATCTGATCGCCGCAAACATGGGCCCCGTAAAGCTTGTCGGTGAAGGCAATTTGGCTGGCGGGGTCGTAGGTAACCATGCCATCGGGCCAACGGGGCGTTGGAATCGGGATGAATTTCAGCAGGTGGCCTTGGCCCAGGTCAAAGGTTTCTTCACTACGCACCACCTCGATCGTCAAGTCCCGATCGGGAAAGAGCGATCGCAGGGTGATGGCCGCCGGGTTGGAGCAAATGAAGCGGGGGGGCTGGCTGGCTTCCAGGAGTCTTTCAATGGTGGCGGCCCGGTTGGCGTTCAGGTGACCCAAAATAACGTAGTCGATCGCCCGATCGCCCAACCGCTGCGCCAATTTGTTCAAAAATACATCGGTGAAGGTTTGCCCCGGCGGGTCAATCAGGGCCACCTGATCGCCTTGAATCAGATAGGCATTGGCGGTAGTGCCTTTTTTGAGGGAATATTCAATCTCAAATTTCAGGCGTTCCCAGGTGCGCGATCGCAACACGGTGGTGCCAGGGCCGATCGGCATCACTTGCACGTCGCGGGGTTTGGCCGTTGGGGGGGTTGCTGTGGCGATCGTCATTGCTGTGGCTCCGTGGTTCAAGCCTGATCCCTATAGTTGCCATCCTAGCGGGATCGTGGGCGCAATCAACGGGCGATCGCTTTGCAAAATGTAATCGGCTGGTTAATCAAATCTGAGAGGGGAGCTGAACAGAGCCTTGAAGTCTTGGCCCAGCACCCCTGGTTTTGGGCGCAAGGGGCTGAAGCCCCTTGTCTTTGCGGATCGGGAGGGATCGGGAGGAATCGGGAGGATCGCCGGTTCTAGCCCATACCCAGCAATTTTTTAATCAGGCCGACCTTTTGGGCATAGGGGGCATAGCGCCAATCTAAATCGAGCCAAGTGGCCTTTTTCAAAACGCTGCGATGGTGCGAGAAGGTGTCAAAGCTGGCCTTGCCGTGATAGCTGCCGATGCCGCTGTCGCCCACCCCGCCAAAGGGCAGCGACGGACAACCCACATGCATCACCGTTTCATTGATGCAAGCGCCGCCGGAACTGGTGCGATCGAGCAAGTAGCGTTGGGTTTGGGTATTTTCCGAAAACACATACAGCGCCAGGGGTTTGGGGCGGCTGTTCACTTGGGCGATCGCCTGATCCAGTTGGTCGTAGGGCAACACCGGCAGAATGGGCCCAAAGATTTCATCGGCCATCACGGGGCTGTCCCAATCCACATCGGTGAGGATGGTGGGGGCAATGTAGCGATCGGCCCGGTTGTGTTGGCCGCCCAAGAACGGTTTCCCAGACTCCAGCAACGCAGCCAGGCGATCGAACTGGCGATCGTTAATAATTCGCCCAAAATCCCCACTCTGGGCCGGATCGGTTCCATAAAATGCCGTGACCGCCCCGCGCAATTGGGCCAGCAACTCCGGCATCACCGCCCGATCGACCAAAAGATAATCCGGTGCGATGCAAGTTTGGCCAGCGTTGAGAAATTTACCCCAAGCGATCCGCTTCGCCGCGATCGCCAAATTGGCATCCGCCGTCACAAAGCAAGGACTCTTGCCCCCCAACTCCAGGGTGACCGGCGTGAGGTGCTGGGCCGCCGCTGCCATCACAATGCGCCCAATGGCCGTCCCACCCGTGAAGAAAATATGGTCAAACTTGTTGGCCAACAGGGCTTGGCTGGTGGCAGCATCCCCTTCAAACACCGCCACAAAAGCCGGGTCAAAGGTTTCCCGAATCAGGGTTGCCACCACTGCCGCCGTGGCCGGAGCCACTTCCGAGGGTTTCACGATCGCGCAATTTCCCGCCGCGATCGCCCCCACCAACGGTGAAATCGCCAAAGAAAAAGGATAGTTCCAGGGGCCAATAATCAGCGCCACCCCCAGGGGTTGCGGTTCAATCCAAGCGGAACCCGGCCATTGATCGATCGACAACTTGACCTTTTGGGGCTTGGCCCATTGGGTTAAATTTTTCAGGGCCCCGTCAACTTCTGCGATCGAAGCCAATTCAAAATAGGCCTCATATTCCGGTCGGCCCAAGTCCTGTTGCACCGCTGCCACGATCGCGTCCTGCTTGGCCTGAATCGCTTGGCGCAGCTTGGTTAATTGGTCGCGCCGAAATTCCAAATCGCGGGTGCGGCCGGTGGCAAAAAACTGTCGTTGGCGATCGAGGGTTTCCCGAATTTGGGTCTCAAGATCCCAATGAGCCGAATTGGTCGGTTGCGTGGCGATCACCATAGCTGTTGATTAACCCTTGAATTAACCCTCGAATGACTCGAAAGGGAGTTGTCCCGCAAGTGTGCGCTAATCACTAATCTACTGAAAAATTCTGATTCCAGCTTCGGAACGGTAAGCAGGATCTAGCATCCGTTCAGTCAAGCTCAATGGGCACTGGAAGGCTGGTTTTTTCAACCGATCTGCCCCAGGCAAGGGAATCAAGCACCTTGTCTTCGATCGCGCGATGATGGAATTAGGCACTTGGACAGATGCTCAGCAGCATTAGCTAGCCTTAGGCCGTGTCGTCAAATCGTCCGAAACCTTGATTCCGCCGTTGGCAGATCGTGGGGGACAAGGGGCTTAAGCCCCTTGTTACAACGACTGGGATACGGAAAATCAATCATTTCCGCCTGATCCTAGGAAATGACGACAGGCCTTAGGCCGAGGTGGGCAAATCTTGCACAAAATCGAGGGTGAAAGCCTTGCGATAATCAAGTGTTTTGGGATAGACCCCATACTCAACCATGTTTTCAAAAAATTCCTGCCAGCGGGCTTCGGTCATGTAGCCAATGCCATTAGTAATCGCATCGCCCGAAAGCACAATGCCATATTCCTTGAGCTTCCCGAGACCATAGGTCAAGCGATCGTCTGTCATTTCCGGATAGTCTTTTTTAATCAAGGCATTGCCAGGCGCTGGATCGGCTAAATAGCTATACCAACCCTTGGCAGAAGCCTGCACAAAACGTTTCACCACATCGGGCTTTTCGGCAATCATTTGGGATGTGGTGTCGATGGTGGTGGCGTATGGTTTATAACCCACATCAGCCAGCAGAAAAACACTGGGTTTGAAGCCGCCTTCTTTCTCGATGGTGTAGGGTTCTGAGGTGACAAATCCCTGTTGAGCGGAAGTTTTATCAGCCAAAAAGGGTGCGGGGTTAAAGTTATAAACCCGGCGCTGACTATCCGTAAATCCGTATTTTTTAGCCAACAGTCCCCAAAAATCTGAAACGGCTTGGGGCGTGACAAACAGGGGCTTGCCCTTCAGTTCCGACAAATCTTTTACACCGGGATGGGCCACAATGCAGCGGGGATCCTTTTGGAAATAGGCGGCGACGGTGATTTTGGGAACGCCTTCTGCGACGGCATTCAGGGCGATCGTGCTGTTGCTCATGGCAAAGTCCACCACTTTCCCAAACAGCAGTTGTGTGCCCGTGGCCGCCTGGGGGCCGCCCATCCGAATTTTTACATCCAGGCCATATTCCTGATAAATGCCGGTGGCCAGGGCTTGGTAAAAGCCGCCATGTTCCGCTTGGGCAACCCAGTCTGTGGCGAGGGTGACCCGATCAAGGCCCTTTTCACCGGTTGGGCTGGGTTCGCTGCTGGTGTTGTTGCCACAGGCGGTGACCAAGCCGGAACCGAGGGCGATCGCCCCGTATTGCAGCAACCGACGACGGGTGAAGGCGGAATCGTTCAACGGAGACATAGGGTTAATTGTCGGGAAAATTGAGGATTTTGAGTTCAACGGCTCGATCGGTCAGCCCTGATTAGCCCTGCCCCTTGAATTCTAAACTTCCCATGCCTTGCGCCGTCATTTTCAAGCTTCGTTGCCAAACTTCGTTGCCAAACTTCGTTTCTCAGCCGCGTTTCCAGGTCTTATCACTGAATTTGCGCTCAATCTGTCCTGAATCTGCGCTGAATCTGTGGGATGCCAGCAATTTCTAAATCGGTTTCTAAATTAGCGAGATCGCAGCAAGCCCACGCTTGCTTTCGATGGCAGCGTGGGCTTTTGGATTTTGGAATTCGTTTTGCGATTTCGGGCCGGTTGGGTGCGGCTCCTGGCTGTCCAGAGCGAGACCTTCGCCAGACTCTTTGCCAGATTGGGGGGAACCGATCGCCTAGCTGGTGAGGCTGCGGCGGCGGGATTGGGCTTCGTAGCTGGAGCCAATGTCGGTGCGAACGCGACTCAGTTCCCAACCTCGTTCCAGGCGATCGCGATAGGTATCCAGGCCTTCTTCATCGGCCGCGCGATCGAGCACTTCTCGATAGATGCGGTGAATCGCCACCTGTGCTTCGGCACTGTTGGCAATAGCCCAGCGCACTTTGCGCACTGACCAACCCTGTTCGAGCGCCCGAGCGTAGGTGCGCAGCCCGGCCAAATCTGCCGGACGACCCAGAACGGATTGATAGAGACGATCGACCTCGGCCGCATGGCCAGGATCGATGCCCGTTGCCAACAGCGACTCATCCCAAGCGCCGGCCACACTCACGTACTGCGCGCCGGACTCCAGACAGAGGGACTGTTGGCGATCGCCCACGCAAAGGCTGCTGGCCTGGCTGGGCAGGGCGATCGCGCTGGCGGCGAGGGTGGTAGCCAGCACGGTACTGAGCGATCGACGGGGCGATCGGCTCGGGAGCATTTGGAGCATCTCGTTGAGCTTCAGCATCAGATGCCAACCTAGGTTGCAAAGTCGGGTAGCAACGGCAAAGTTGTCTCCCCATTCTAAGGGGAAAGTTCCGAACCTCAAAAGGGATCCGGCACTTGTTCACGAAACTTTCACAGAGGTTGAATGGCGGGAATTGGATTGCCCAAAGACTCCGCGACAGAAACCCGACTTGAGCTAGGTGGGGGAAGGGGCGTGGGCGCAAGAGGGCCCGCACTAAATCTGGGCGCTAGGTCAAAAGACTTAGAAAAAACCCTAGAGAAAAAACTGAGGGCAAAAACTTAGAGAAAAACGGCCAGTTTTGAACCTTCAGCGGTTTTTTGCACTTCAATGCGGGCGGTGAATGCCTCCTTGAGTTGGGGAATGTGGGTGACCGTGAGGATGCAACCAAAATCTGGGGCGATCGCATTAATGGCTGCCACCAGTCGATCGCGCCCCGCATCATCCTGGGTGCCAAATCCTTCATCAATGATCAGGAGTTGCAACGCCGTTCCCGATCGCTGGGCTAACAGTCGCGACAGGGCAAGCCGAATTGCAAAATTAATCCGAAAAGATTCGCCCCCGGAATAGGTTTCATAGGGACGAGTGCCTTGAGCATCGGCAATTTGAATCTCTAGGGTTTCGATGGTGGCGCTGGCTAAATCGGTTGCCTTCTGTCGCTTAGTTGCGGTTTTTTTGAGGCGTTGAGTCACAAAATTAATGTGCAGTTGGTTGGCACTTAATTGGGACAAAATTCGATTGGCTTCCGCTTCCAATTGAGGCAAGAGGGTTTCGATCGCCAAGGCTTGAATTCCGTTTTTGCCAAAGGCCTTGGCTAACTCATCGTAAACGCGCTGGTGATGATGTTTTTGCTGAAGCTGTTGTCGATCGCGCCCGATTTGCTCCGCCAGTTGTTGCAAAAATTCCTGCTGTTGGGAAAGTTGGGCTTGCTTGGCCACCGTTGATTCGATCGCTCGTTGCAGATCATTGAGTTGTGCATCGAGCTGTTGTAAATCCTGGCTCGGATCCGGTTGGTTAGCCAGTTGCGATTGCACCTCTGCCCACTGTTTTGCGAGTTGATTTTGGGTTTCGGCTTGGCTCTGTTGGGCTTGGGCGAGCTGACGTTGCCGATCGAGCAGTTGGGGCGCTTCCTGTTGGCATTGACGCAGGGTTTCTGCTCGAGCTAACCACCCCTGAGCCGATCGCAATTTTGCCCGTACTTGTTCATGGTGATCGGGTTGATAATTTAGCGCTGTCAGTTGTTGGTTAATTAGGGCTAATTGAGCGGTTAATGAGGTGGGTTCGGCCGGGTCTAAGTGACTAGTTAAGGTTTTTTGAAGTCGATCGCGCTCTGCCAATAAATCTGGTCGGCGTTGTTGCAATTGCTCTAGCTTGCGTTGGGCTTGGTTCAGCTCATGTTGCTTCAGTTCCACCCATCGCCAGCGATCGACCTCAGCCCGCGCCAAAGCCAGGTTTCGATCGTCAAAATTCAAGGCCGTTAGGCGATCGTCCAACTCAGCTAGCTCATGCCGCAAATCTGGGAGCGATCGCCCCAATTCTGGTAACGGTTCGGGGACTGATCCGCCCCGATCAAACCAATCCAAAGTCGCTGTGAGCTGGGCGATTGTGGCCTCCTGAGCCGCCAAAGAAATTTGTTCTTGCTCCAGGGTTTGCAGTTGTTCTTGCAGCTTGCCCCGTTCTTCAATCAAACTATTGAGGGGCTGCAATTCCTGTTTGAGGTCTCGATATTCCTGGCGCAAAATCTGAATTTCACGTTCTGTCAAAGCCAACTGCTCTTGAAGCACCCACAGGCGATCGCGCAGTTCCGTTTCTTCGAGTTTTTGCTTGGCTTGCACTCGCTCCAGATGATGTTGATCCAAGGGTTGGTCGCACAGGGGACAAGCACCATAGTCCTTTAAGATTGCGTGAATTTCCTGGTTTTGACTCTTTTGAATCGCTGGTTGCTCTGCCAATAGGGTCATTTTTTCGGTCAGTTTTGCAAGCTGATTTTCTAAATCCACCCGCATTCCTGTTAAGCGATCAATAAACCCTTTTCGTTCAGTGCCTTTCTCTTGCACCCGATCTTGATAAACTTTGCGATTTTCAAGGGCTTGAATTCGCTGATCAATCTGTTCCCATTGCTGAATGAGTTGGGGACGACGCGCCACGGAAGCCATCGCTCGTTGCTGCAAATTTTGCAATTCCTCCAAGCGAGCTACCAAGCGAGATCGCACCCGATCGCCCTCTTGAAGAAGCTGTTGCCGCCGTTGCACCAAGGGAGCTGCTTGGGTTTGCATTTGCTCCAATTGGTTTAAATGGTGGCGTGCAGTTTGCCACTGAGTGGCCGCCGACTCCACCTCCGATCGCTGATTCAGAATGCTGTGTAATTCCTGTTCCTGTTGTGCCAAATCTTGCAAGCGATTCTGCAATGTGCGCTGCTCATTTTCCAATCGGTTCACTTCCCGATCGAGCGCTTGTTGTTGCCGGTTTCGCTCCGTTGTCCATTGATGATATTGCTGGGATTTTTGACCCAAAAGCTCATCTTCCCGTTGCCATTGCTGAAGCTGCTGAATTCCCGCTTCAATTTCCGTTTGGGCGGCCAGGGTGCGATCGATTTCTGCTTGTCGCTGGGCCAGCCGTTGGCCTTCCTGGGCTAACCGTTCCAGCTCTTGGTGAACGGTTTGTTGCTGCTGCTGAATCCATTGCAATTGTTGTTGCTGGGTTTGGCGTTGCACTGCAATCGATCGCAATTGCTCCAGTCGGGTTTCTACCTTTTGCCGATCGCCCCGTAACGTCTTGAGCTGCTGCTCAACGGTGGCTAATTCTTGGGACAAACTCGTTCGATCGGCTAGCTTTTGCTCCTGCGATTGAATCGACTCCTCCAGTTGCTTGGCTTCACCCTTCAGCAGCTTTGAGCGTTCCCTCGCCTGTTCTGCCAAATCATCGTATTGCCCCAGCTTCAACAAATCTGCCAAAATATCCTTGCGATCGGCCGGTGTTTTCAACATGAATTCATCGGCTCGTCCCTGACGCAAATAGGCGGAATTAACAAAAGTGTCATAGTCCAGCCGCAAGCGCTGCAAAATAGCGGCTTGGGTCGCCCTTGACCCCCGTTCCGTCAGGCTGCGAAAGGCCCATTGATCGGGATCGCCCTCATCGATCGCCATCTGAAATTCCAAAGCAGTGGTTTGGCCCAATCGGCGTGTTCGGATCACCCGATAAACCTCATGGCCAAACCGAAAGGTAAAGTTAACGGTTGCTTCCGTTTCGCCCGCGAAAATCACATCATCTTCAGTGGAAGCGCGACTTTTACCCCAAATTGCCCAAGCCATGGCTTCTAGGAGTGATGACTTCCCTGCACCATTGGCTCCACAAATGCAAGCCGTTTGTAGCCCCCCAAAGTGTAGGGTTGCTTCTCGATAACTAAGGAAATTTTTGAGGATGAGCTGTTCGGGGATCACGGTTAACCTCTGCCCTGCCTCTCCCAACCCACTGCCGATGAATGAGCTGGATTAATCTTGCTGAATGAGTTACTTTTCAGGCTCATTTTGACATTTTTGGTACGTCTTTTGGGTGCTCATTCAAAAACAGGCTATAACCAGAAACGGCAGCCCCCGTATGGGGGGCGATCGCCCAAGCCCTGGCTACGGTGCGACCCGGGCAACGATCCAGCCCCCTCCAATGCCTACCCTTCTCAACCACTGATCGTCTATTTTTTAGGCTCTCTGAACCATGGCAAAAATTGGTTATTTGGTTAACCGCCGCAGCGGCAAAAAAATTCGGGTTGGCGCTTGTGTCAAATCCACAAGCAAGCCGCCGAGATTTAGTCTGTTTCAGTCAAAACTTGGTGCTGATCAGTTACCCAGCCGCGTTGATTTGCGTCAATACATGACCCCCGTTGAAGATCAATCCACCGTGGGCAGTTGCACCGCCAACGCGATCGCCGGAGCCTATGAATATTTAGCGCAGCGGGCCCACGGAGAAGCGGGCGACATCAGCCGCTTGTTTATCTACTACAACACGCGGCGCGCGGAAGGAACCGTGGGCGACGGTGGCAGTTCCATCAGCGGCAGCATTCAAGTGCTCGAAGAAGTTGGCGCTTGCACCGAAGAAACCTGGCCCTATGTTCCTGAAGACTTTGACACGGAACCTTCCCCCGAAGCTTACGAGGAAGCACAGAACTTTTTGGTGGATGAAGCCCGTGAAATTCCCATTGATTTAGCAGCCATGAAAGGTTGTTTAGCAGAGGGTTATCCCTTTGCCTTTGGCTTGATTCTCTACGATTCTTTTAATCAAGCGGGAAAAGGCGGCCGCGTTCCGTTGCCCAGCCGCAATGAACAAGTTCGCGAAACCCACGGGGCCCACGCCATGCTCTGTGTGGGTTATTCCGATCGCAATGAAGCCTTTATTGTACGCAATTCTTGGGGATCGGATTGGGGTGATCAAGGCTATTGTTATATCCCCTATGACTACATGACCAACACGGATTTGTGTTTCGATTGTTGGGCAATTCAACAAGTTTCGGATCTAGATTTTTCGGCTGGTATTGACAGCGAAGATGACGAAGAATTTGCCAGTGACTACAACTCTGAGGACGATGAGAGTGATTATGACTACTCAGAGGAAGAGGACGAAGAAATCAGCGTCTCAGTAGACTACGACGGCGAGGAAAGCGACGAGGAAGAAGAGGAAGGCGACGAGGAAGAAGAATACGACGAAGAAGATTACGAAGATTCAGAAGAAGAGGAAGAGGAGGAATATGATGATGAAGAAGTAGAAGAGGATTACGAGGAAGAAGAGGAATATGATGAAGAGGAGGAAGAAGAGGAATATGATGAAGAGGAGGAAGAAGAAGAGTAAGTTGCTGATTGGGCATTCGCTCGATCGAACCTTTGGCTTTTCTCGGTTCTCCAGTAATTAATCAACACATCGGCTGATCGAGGATTGACCGATCGAGGATTGACCGATCGGCTGATCGACCATCTCGGGCAGGGGGCTTCAGCCCCTTGTCTGAAGCGGTGTCAAGGCTTTTTGGTCATGGGCTTTGCCACAGCCATTGGCTAGCCTCAATGTTGCAAAAGTTGGCGGGGACTCATGCAGGGCGATCGGGTCACGCGACACTAAGGGATGGTTCTTGTTCCCAGCGCCATGCAATCCACCGAGTTTTTGCCCCAACCCCCCCCCAGCACCGCGCCCGAGGCCGCCCAGGCGACCCAAAATCGCAAAGCCGACCACCTGCGAGCCTGCTTGCAAGACGATGTGCAGTTCCGGCAGGTGGGCAGCGGCTTGGATCGCTACCGATTTGAGCATTGCTGTTTGCCGGAACTGGATCGATCGACCATTGATCCCAGCACTCAATTTCTGGGCAAACCGCTGCGGGCCCCGTTGCTCATTTCCTCCATGACGGGCGGCACAGACCAGGCAGAACAAATCAATATGCGGTTGGCGGCGGCGGCCCAGCGCTGGGGCTTAGCCATGGGCGTTGGCTCACAGCGGGTGGCGGTGGAGCGGCCGGAGGTGCGCCGAACCTTTGCGGTGCGATCGGTCGCTCCAGACATTCCATTGTTTGCCAACCTGGGGGCGGTGCAACTTAACTATCGCTATGGTTTGGCTGAGTGCCAGTCTTTGGTGGATTGGTTGGCAGCAGATGCGTTGATTTTGCATCTGAACCCCTTGCAAGAGGCGGTACAAACCAAGGGCGATCGCAACTTTGCTGGGTTGCTCGATCGCATCGCAGACCTTTGTGCCCAACTGCCCGTGCCTGTGATTGCCAAGGAGGTGGGCAACGGCATTTCGCGCACCATGGCTGAAAAGTTGCTGGCGGCCGGTGTCCAGGCGATCGACGTGGCCGGAGCGGGGGGCACGTCTTGGGCCAAAGTGGAGAGCGTGCGGGCTTTGGATCCTAAACAGCGTCGCTTGGGCGAAACCTTTGGTGATTGGGGCATTCCCACGGCTGAATGTATCACTGCAATTCGCCAAGTGGCTCCAACGATTCCGCTCATTGCGTCCGGTGGTCTGCGCAATGGTTTGGATGCGGCTAAGGCGATCGCCCTCGGGGCAAATTTGGCGGGATTCGCCATGCCCTTTTTACATGCGGCCAACGAGTCCGACAGTGCTTTGGACTTTCTGTGTGATGTGTTGATTGCGGAATTGGAAACCGCCATGTTTTGCACCGGCAATCGCACGATCGAAGATCTACAAACCTGCGGCCGACTGCAACTTCAGTAGGCGACTGTGGCTGATGGCGCTTGCTTCTTGGGCGCTGAGGGGATGATCCCTTCAGCGATTCCTCAAGATGGGGTCAAATTGGATCGCTGCTTGAGCCAGACTTTAAAATAGTAGAACTTTGAGTGATCACAATCACAATCAAAATGTAATTTGCAGTTTCCCGAGTTAGGGACGCGTCCCGCTTTCCTAGGGCTAGGGATTAAGATCAAGACAGCAAGATAAAGATAGAATAAGTATAAGCTTCTGACGATTCATTGTAACCACTTCATCAGTGGCTTTTCTTTGCTTTTTTGCCCTTCAAGAATGCGCCTCAAAAGGTGGCATTGCTTTTTTCGTGGCTTTTTTCATGATTTTTTCAGGGCTGTTGATCGGCTGCTGGGATGGCCTTGATGGGTGAGTCCTGAATTCCTGGTGTTGAGTAGTTTGGCAAACGTTGCTCAACATGATCGCCCGGAAGCCACGACCAATGCCCTGCTCAAAATCACTGCCCGATCGTTGCTCTGGTGACCCAATGGGGAATGGCGATCCGGCTCGAAATCAAGCTTCTTTCGCTCAATCTTCTCTCTAGCGTTAGGTTCATGACCAATTCTCAGGCAATTGCAGCCAATTCAGAACCCATTCGACGATTAGCGACGGGCAAGGCAGAATCGCCAGCCCGGCCGTTTGATCCCGGATCGTTTCTAGTTTTGGTGGTTGATGATGTCAGCCAAAATGTGCGCCTGTCGATCGAAATGCTAGATCAGGCGGGCTATGAAACCACATTTGCCATGACGGGAGCCGAAGCGTTGATGAGGGTGCGATCGGCCCAACCGGATTTGATTTTGCTGGATTTGATGATGCCGGGAATGAGCGGTTTGCAACTGTGCGATCGCCTGAAAGAAGATCCGATTCTGCGGGATATTCCCGTGTTGTTTGTCACGGCCAGCAACGAAGAAACCCACATGCTCGAAGCCTTTCAGCTTGGCGCTGTGGACTACATCACCAAGCCCTTTCGCTCGGCGGAACTCCTGGCCCGGGTGCGGGTGCATTTGGAACTCAAGCAAGCACGCGATCGCCTTAGTCAGGCCCTGAATGCCCTGCAACGAACCCACGCCCAACTGCAAAGCGCCTACACCGAATTGGGCCGCTTGGCCACCACCGACCCCCTGACCGGTTTGGCCAATCGTCGGCATTGGATGACCCTGGCCAAAAAGGAATTTCAGCGCAGTTGTCGCTATCAACATCCCCTTTCGGTGTTGATGTTGGATTTGGATCACTTCAAGGCCGTGAACGATACCTATGGCCATGCCGTGGGCGATTTGGCCTTGGCCACGGCCACCCAAGCCGCCAGCAGCATTCTGCGAACTCAGGATTGTCTGGGGCGCTATGGGGGTGAGGAATTTGTGATGTTGTTGCCGGAGACCGATGCGGCCGCCGCTGCGATCGTGGCGGAACGGATTCGCAAGGCGATCGCCGATCCGACCATCACCAGTTTGCCCAGCGCCCCGGGCTTAACCCTAACGGTCAGCATTGGCGGCACAAGTTGCCAGTCCACCGACACCTCGATCGAGGCGGCCTTGAACCGGGCCGATCGGGCCCTCTACCAAGCCAAAAACCGGGGCCGCAATCGAGTGATGATGGTGCTGTAGCGGCCCGATTGTTTACGGTTGATTAACCTTCGGCAAGGGCCCACTGCTGGCCGAGGTGCGATAAACTGTTACGAAATGTAAAACTCAAAACGTAACAATTCAGGAACAAACCATGACTCAACCACAACCGACCACCACCCCCAACCTCGAAGAACCCAAATTTGGCTTCAATGACTATGCCGAGCGCCTGAATGGCCGTGCCGCCATGGTGGGTTTCCTGCTGGCTTTGGCGATCGAGGCGGTGACGGGTCAAGGGCTGTTGGCTTGGTTGGGCCTGCTGTAGGGGCCTGCTGTTGTCCGTTGCTTGGCAACCTGCTGCAACTGGTTGAGCTTGTTGAGCGGGATTTGCCAAGCCTCATCCTTTGCGAAATGCTTTGTGAAATTAAGGGCGCAGCCCCTGCCCGATCGCTCGGCCCAAGAGGCGGGTGGGTGTGGCTGCGTCCCTTCCGTGGGCTGCGAATGAGTCGATTCCACAACTGTAGACTCCACAACCGCAAATGTGGAAGGTTGTTGAAGGTCTTTTTTGAAGGTCTATTGATAGCAGCAGAAAAAATTTCTAGCAGCAGAAAGGTTTATACAATCAGAATTAGGGGCGACATGGCTAGGGATTGGCCATCGTTTGGGGATCACCCTTGGGATCAAAACCGCTGAGGACTAAACCGATGGGTAAGCGTTGGCCGCGGCTGTTGCAGCAACGATATCGACGAGAGCCGATCGCCGCCTTCGTGCTAACCATGGGCCTGGTGCAGGTGACGATCGGGGGAGCGGATAGCGATGCGGGTTTGGCCGCTTTGGGGCTAATCTTTTTGGGCGCGGCCGCCGCTCTCTATTGGCTGAAATATTCCGCGCGTGTGATTGACGCGGCCCGATCGCCCCGCATGACCTACCGCAGTTCCTCCGCCAGTCGCTTGCCCGTTTTGCCCGCCGCCCCCCGGCTAACCTCGGTTTACGGAGACCCGGTTTACACAGATCGATCGCGATCACCCCTGCCGCCCTTGCGCCTCCGCGATCGCCCCCATTCCGCCGACTAGCCCTTGTCGCCAGCCTCCGCGATCCCCCAGCCCTCTTGTCAGGGTGAATCCAGAAGTCTGAGCGAATCATCGTCCCGATCGAGCCGCATTGCATGAGCGATCTTTGCACCATCAGCCGTCGTGTCCAATTTTCCGCAAGCTACCGTTATTGGTTGCCGGAACTGACGGAGGCGGAAAATCATCGACGGTTCGGGATCGCCGCTCGATCGCCCGGCAGCACCTTCACGCTTTGGGTGCAAGTCCAAGGGCCGATCGATCCCTTTGGCATGGTGGCCAACCTATCCACCACCATCAAGCGCGCCCTGCAACGGGAAGTGCTGGAACCCTTGCACGGAGCCAACCTCAACCAAATTTGGCCAGAATTTGCCAACACCCTGCCCACCAGCGAGTGGGTGGCCCAGGTGCTGTGGCAGCGTTTGAGCCAATGTTGGCAGCGGCAGGGCTTGCAACTGCGGCAAGTGCAACTGTCGCCCGATCCCGGTTTAGTTGTGGAATATCGAGGGCAAGCTATGGAAGCTCATCTAACGGTTCATACCCACTTCAGCGCCGCCCATCGTTTGGCTTTGCCAACCCTGACCTTGGCTCAAAATAGCGAAATTTATGGCAAATGTTCCCGCCCCAGTGGCCATGGCCACAACTATCAATTGTGGGTGACGGTGCGCGGTCAAATTGACCCTAGAACAGGGATGGTTGTTGAACTCAACCGGCTCCACAATCTCATTGAAATGCAAGTGGTGGAGCAGCTTGATCACACCTTTTTGAATCAGGATATTGCCTACTTTCAAGACATTGTGCCCACGGCGGAAAATATTGCCGTTTATATTCGCGATCAACTGCTGGAGCCATTGCGAGAATTGGGAGTGCAGTTGGTCAAAATTCGGTTGGATGAAACCGAAAATAATTCCTGTGAAGTGTATGTGCAAACGGAGGCTCCGTGGGTCGATCGCCCCGTGACCAGCGCGATCGACCAAGGAAAACCGGCGGGCGTGGGTGCAAACTAGGGCAGTTCGTGCCAGCTATTCAAACCGCATTACTCAAACCGCACCGCCGTGCCACTGACCGCCACCATCAACATGCCACCGCCGTTGGACAGGCTAATGGTTTCATAATCAATATCAATGCCAATGATGCCGTTCGCTCCCAATTCCGTAGCAGCGGCTTTCATTTCATTCATGGCGATGTCTTTGGCCTTGCGCAGTTCTTTTTCGTAGGAACCCGATCGCCCGCCAATCACGTCTCGGATGCCAGCGAAAAAGTCCTTGAAAATGTTCGCCCCCAAGATCGCTTCTCCACTGACCACGCCGTAATAGGAGATGATGCGCTTGCCTTCGAGGCTGGAGGTTGTGGTTAGCAACATAGTGTGACTAGGAATTCCGGTGATCGGTTCTTTTGTTGGGTTTTGCTTGATCTCATCCCTGTTGTAGCAAGATTGATGGGCGATCGACCGAGGGGTTGTGGGGGACTGTTCACGGGTTTTGGTGACTTTCACAGAAAAGACCAAGCCGCTCGATCGGGTCAATGGCCACTTAATCGCCACGAATGGCGGCAAATTTTGCTTGAATGGCCCGCAGATGTTGCACGGGGTCTCAACCATGCTGGTACGAAAGTTGGGCGATTGCGAAGAATTTGTGGCCGGCGATAATTCGATTTTGCGAGAGCTGCTGCATCCCGACAAACAGCCGATCGACCTGCGCTATAGCTTGGCCCATGCGATTTTGCCCGTGGGCGAAACCTCGCTGCCCCATTCCCTGACCACCTCAGAGGTCTACTACATCATGGCGGGGCGGGGGGAAATGCACATCGATGGCGAGGTGCAAATCATTGAGCCGGGGGATGCGGTTTATATTCCGCCCAACGCTAAACAATTCGTGCGCAGCTTGGGGCCCGAGCCGCTGACCTTCATCTTGGGGCATGGAAAATCAACTGTTTTCGTTGAATCCCAGGAAATGAGGACAGACCCTGACGACCTGTGCCAGTTGCAGAGGCGATTGGGAACAGGTGGGTTGCTATTTTTGGTAAAAATTACTATAAATAAATTGACCGGCCACCCGTCAACGGCCAGAGCGGTGTGACTGCCTCAAGATCCCTCCTGGCGATCGCCCGATCGATCGCTTCCCCAGTTATGTTGACCCTCACCACGCCCGACTTGGGGCCCGCAACCCTAGACGCTCAAGTGGGCAACAGCGCCCTGCTGACGGATCTGTATCAGTTGACGATGATCGCTTGCTATTGCGATCGGGCGGTGGAGCAACAAACCGCCAGTTTTGAGCTGTTTACGCGCCGGTTGCCCGATGGGTTTGGCTACTTGGTGGCCATGGGACTGGAACAGGCCCTGCAATACCTGGAACAGTTTCAGGTCAGCGCGTCCCAACAGGCCCAACTGCGGGCCACGGGGCTGTTTGACCATGCGCCCGATCGATTTTGGGACTTGCTGGCGACGGCTCGGTTTACGGGAGACTTGTGGGCCGTGCCCGAAGGAACCGTGGTATTTGCCCATGAACCGCTGCTGCGAATTGAGGCTCCCCTCTGGCAAGCCCAGTGGGTGGAAACCTATTTGCTGAATGTGCTGAACTATCAAACCTTAGTGGCCACGCGATCGGCTCGGTTGCGGGATGTGGCGGGCGATCGGGCGCAAATTTTGGAATTTGGCACAAGGCGGGCCTTCAGTCCCCAGGCGGCCCTGTGGGCAGCGCGGGCGGCCTTGGCGGCCGGCTTGGATGCCACTTCTAATGTGGAGGCGGCGTTGCAATTGGGGCGACAACCGGCGGGCACGATGGCCCATGCCCTGGTGATGGCCCTGGGCGCTTCCATGGGGTCGGAGCTGGCGGCGTTTGAGGCTTTTCAGGGACTGTTTCCCCATGGGACACTGCTGGTGGATACCTTTGACCCGGTGCGGGCGATCGAACAGTTGGCGGAGCGGGTGCGGGCCGGTGGGGCCCCCGTGCCGGCCATCCGATTGGATTCGGGAGACTTGGTGAGCCTGTCACAGCTAGCGCGCGATCGATTGCCGGGAACGCAAATTTTGGTTAGCGGCGATCTGGATGAGGCGGAAATCGATCGCCTACGGGCGGCCGGTGCTGAGATTGATGGCTATGGCGTGGGCACAAAGTTGGTGACGGGCCAGCCGGTGAATGGGGTTTATAAATTAGTGGAGTTGGCGGGGCAACCGGTGGCCAAAGGCTCCAGCGGCAAGGCCACCTATCCGGGCCGAAAACAGGTGCTGCGCGATCGGGACGAGGCGGGCCGTTGGTTGGGCGATCGGCTGGTGTTGGCTGATGAAGTGCCCCGATCAGAGCTGGGATTGTTGCGGCCCGTGATGCGTGCAGGACAACGGCTGACGGATCCAGAATCCCTGCTGACCATTGCCCAACGCACCCGATCGCAGGTTCAAAGCCTCCCGGAGGCGGTGCGATCGATCCATGACCCAACCCCAGTGCGGCCGGAACTGTCGCCTGCGCTACAATCGCTCACGACTCGGGTGCATCAATCGATCCAAGCTGCTTCTTAAGCTGCTTTCCACGCTCCTTCCCAAACTGTCCCAAGGCCAGCACCCCAGTGGTTGCCAATTCCGCTCCATCAACCCGTCATTTTCCACAAACCTGTATTCCTGCCGTTGTTTTGGCGGCCAGAATCCCATGATGTCGATCGCGTTGTTTGGAACCAGTGCAGATCCCCCAACCTATGGCCATCAGGCGATTGTTGCTTGGTTGGCCCAACGGTTCGATCGGGTTGCGGTTTGGGCTGCGGACAATCCCTTCAAAAGTCATCGCGCTCCCCTCGACTGTCGCACGGCCATGTTGCGGGTGCTGATCGAGTCGATCGAACCACGGCCCGCCCATGTGCAGGTTTGTCCAGACCTGAGCCACCCGCGCACGGTGGTGGTGTTGGAACGGGCCCGGGAACGCTGGCCCCACGCCCAGTTCAGCCTAGTCATTGGGTCAGATTTGGTGGCCCAACTGCCCCGTTGGTATCGCTCGGCAGACATTCTGCAATTTGCCCAATTGCTGGTGATTCCTCGGCCGGGCTATCCCTTGGAAACGGCCGCGATCGAACATTTAGCCGACCTGGGAGCCAGGGTGCAGGTGGCTGACCTCAGCAGCCCCGCCAGTTCTTCCACCGCCTATCGGGAAGCGGGCGATCGCAACAGTATCCCCCCCGAAATTGAAGCCTATATTCGGGGTGAGCAGCTTTACCTATGGCAGAACGTCGGCTAGGTTCCCATCGCCTCAATGCAAAACTCAGTGCCAAGCTTAGTGCCCAACAGAGCACCAAACAGAGCGCCAAACAGAGCGCCAAACAGAGTGCCAAACAATCGCCTGCTCCCCTGGCGGGCGATTCCCTGGCCGATTTCAAAGTAGGAGTTGATAACGTCATTTTTTCCGTGGACAGCGACAAGCGCCGACTGTTGGTGTTGCTGGTGATGCGGCAACACGAACCCTTTGCCGGTTGTTGGAGCTTGCCCGGAACCTTGGTGCGCCAAGGCGAGGCCCTGGAAGCGGCGGCCTATCGCGTCTTGGCGGAAAAAATTCGCGTCCGGCATCTGTACCTAGAGCAGCTTTATACCTTCGGTGGGCCCGGCCGCGATCCCCGGGAAGCCGCCGACAGTTTCGGAGTGCGGTACTTGTCCGTCAGCTACTTTGCCCTGGTGCGCTATGCGGAGGTGGAGGCGATCGCGGATTTTGCCACCGATGGGGCGATCGGGATTGCTTGGTATCCGTTTGATCGCCTGCCGGAACTGGCTTTTGATCACGATCGAATTGTGCAATACGGCTATCAACGCTTGCGCAACAAATTGGAATACAGCCCGATCGCCTTTGATGTGTTGCCGGAATCCTTCACCCTCAGCGATCTTTATCAGCTTTACACCATTGTTTTAGGCGAAAACTTTTCAGACTATTCCAACTTCCGCAGCCGCTTGCTGAAGCTGGGAATTTTGTTGGACACGGGCGTGAAGGTGTCGCGCGGTGCTGGTCGCCCG
The DNA here is from genome assembly GCF_014696485.1 of Limnothrix sp. FACHB-1083. Classification (NCBI taxonomy): domain Bacteria; kingdom Bacillati; phylum Cyanobacteriota; class Cyanophyceae; order Pseudanabaenales; family Pseudanabaenaceae; genus Limnothrix; species Limnothrix sp. FACHB-1083. The sequence goes on from NZ_JACJQD010000013.1 coordinate 65,951, forward strand.
GCTAGTCTTTATCAATTTGATGCGATCGCCTTTCAACAGTTGGAAAATAAGCCCCTCGTTTTTGTCTAAATCTTGGGCGAAATCCTGGTCTAATAGTCAAAATCGCCTGCAAAGACCCTGCCCAAAACGCCAATGACTGCGCCCAGTAACTCCCCCGATCTTGACCAGTTGCCGGCCGATCAAGCCAAGCAACCGGCCCAGCCTTGGTTTTGGCTCCTGTGGGCCGGCTTCACGCTCTATGCTTTCCTGCTGGCTCCGCCCGATCGCCCGGACACCTTGGATTTGATCATTCGCCTTTCGACGGGTCAAGTATCCGGCGAAAATCCGCTCATCGTGGCTCTTTTTAACCTGATGGGCATTTGGCCGCTGGTTTACTGTTGCTTGCTGTTTGCCGATGGGCGGGGGCAACCGGTGCGTGCTTGGCCCTTTGCGATCGGGTCAATGGCATTGGGAGCCTTTGCCCTGTTGCCTTACCTGGCCCTGCGGCGATCGAACCCACAGTTCACGGGCGAGCGATCGCGTCTGATTCGGTTCTGGGATTCCCGTTGGCTGGCTTTGGGCCTCGCGATTGGGGCGATCGGGCTGCTGGGTTGGGGTCTGTCCCAAGGCAACTGGTCAGATTTTGGGCAACAGTGGCAAACCAGCCGATTTATCCATGTGATGAGCCTCGATTTTCTGATGCTTTCCCTGCTGTTTCCTGCCCTGGTGGGCGATGATTTAGCCCGGAGAGGTTGGCATCAGCAAACCATTTGGCAATGGCTAACGTTTTTGCCTTTAGTGGGGCCTTTGGCTTACCTTTGCCTTCGCCCACCGATTCAGGTGACGAATGAGTAACTAGCAATTATTGGGGGAGTGAACCTGGTTGGCTTTTAGCAAACTTCTAAAGTCTCTTCAGGGCTTTTTCAGAATTTTTTGAATTTTTTTGAATTTTATAAACTTTGCAAACTTTGCAAATTCCGTTGAAAGCTTCAATCCCTTTCGGGCTGTTCCAGCGTCTTTTGGAAGAGTGTTTTAACCCATGAAACGTCGCCATTTAATGCAGTCGATCGGGCTGGGTTCCGTGACGGCCGCTGCTGCCGCTTGTGCTCCCAAACCCAGTGGTGGCCCGCCCGTTGCCGCCGACTTACCTAGAATTCAGTGGCGGGCGATCGCCAGTTGGCCCAAAGCCCTCGACACCATTTTTGGTGGCTTAGTCAGCATCTGCGATCGGGTCAAAGAACTCAGCGACGGCCGATTCATCATCACGCCCCACACCGCCGGAGAAATTGTGGGCGCACTGGAAGTGATGGACGCAGTACAGCTCGGAGCGGCTGAATGCGGCCACAGTTCCAGCTATTACTATTTGGGCAAGCATCGAGGACTCGCGTTTGGCACTTCAGTGCCCTTTGGCCTCACGGCTCAACAACAAAATGCTTGGCTCTATGCTGGCGGCGGCTTAACAGCTTTGCAAGCCATTTATCGCAGCTTCAATATTATTAATTTTCCCGCTGGCAACACGGGAACCCAAATGGGGGGCTGGTTTAAACGCGAAATTCAAACCCTCAGTGATTTGCAGGGTTTGAAAATGCGAATTCCTGGTCTTGGTGGCGAGGTGATGTCGCGATTGGGGGTGAATGTGCAGGTGTTGCCCGGTAGCGAAGTGTTCTTGGCACTCGATCGGGGAACCATTGATGCGGCCGAGTGGGTTGGCCCCTATGACGATGCAAAATTGGGACTGAACCGCGCCGCCCGTTTTTATTACTATCCCGGTTGGTGGGAACCCGGCAGCACACTCGATTTCTTTGTCAACTTAGAAGCCTGGAACCGATTGCCAAAAGCCTATCAACAGATGATTCAACTGGCAGCCCAAGAAGCCAACTATGCCATGTTGTCAAACTATGAAGCCCTCAACGCAGCAGGCCTCAAAACTCTCATTGCCAGTGGCACACAACTGCGGCCCTATTCCCCCGAAATTTTAAAACAAGCCAAAACGGAAACAGAAGCACTGTTTGCAGACTTAGCCCAGCGAGATGCAAACTTCAAGGCCATTTATGAACCTTGGAAAACCTTTCAACAATCGGTGATTGCTTGGAACAACACCAATGAATGGGTTTTTGCGGAAGCGGTTAAACCTTAAACCATCCAATCTTGCCTTTGAATCTTTCAAATCCTTTAAATTTTCCCCGTTTAAACCTATGCAAACTATGCAGAATTGGCAACGGTGGCTTCAACAGCAACTCCCTCCCTGGTTGCGGCTGTCTCGACAAATTGATCGCTGGAATTTTCGCTTGGGCCAAGCCATGGGCTGGTTGGTGGTGGCCATGCTGGCGATCGGGTCTTGGAATGTGATTGGTCGCTATTTGGGCCGGGCGATCGGGCAAAATCTCACCTCCAACACCAGCATTGAGTTGCAGTGGTATCTCTTTAGCGGTGTGTTCTTGCTCGGTGCTGCCTACACAATGCAGCGGAATGGCCATGTGCGGGTAGATGTGTTCTATAAAAATTGGTTGCCCCGCACCCAGGCGATCGCCAATTTAGTTGGAACCGTTCTGTTTCTAATGCCCTTTTCGGCTTTGGTTTTGATGGCTTCTTGGCAATGGACAGCCAATGCTTGGATGGTTCAGGAACTCTCGCCCGATCCCGGTGGTTTGCCGCGCTATCCCATCAAAGGATTGATTTTAATTAGTTTTGTGGTTTTGATGATTCAGGGAGTTTCAGAAATTATTAAAAACTTGGCAATCATTGCCGGTTTAGGCGCAGATCCCTCGTCGCAGCCGATTGCCCACTCGATCGCCCCCCATCAACCCAGCCAACCATCGGCCAGCCAAGCATCGGAGAACCCCTCGGAAAACTCATCGGAGGGAGATCGCTAATGGAAACCCTTGGATTTGACTGGCTGGGGCCCCTCATGTTTTTGGGGGCGCTGCTCTTTTTGTCCCTCGGCTATCCCGTCGCCTTCTCCTTGGGTGGGGTTGCCATTGTTTTTGCCCTGATTGGAATCAATGTCGATGCGTTTGAGCCAAGCTTTTTAGCTGCCTTGCCCAGCCGCATTTTTGACATTATGAAAAACTACACGTTGCTGGCCATTCCTTATTTTATTTTCCTAGGATCCGTTCTGGAAAAGTCAGGAATTGCCGAGCAACTTTTAGAAACCGTCGGTATTTTGTTCGGCCGCTTGCGGGGTGGCTTGGCCCTGGCGGTTGTGGTGGTGGGGGCGATGCTGGCGGCCACAACGGGAGTCGTGGCGGCAACGGTCGTGGCCATGGGTCTCATTTCCCTGCCCATCATGCTGCGCTATGGCTACAATCGCGAGCTGGCCACGGGGGTGATTGCCGCTTCTGGAACCTTGGGGCAAATCATTCCGCCCAGTGTGGTGCTGGTGGTGCTGGGCGACCAATTGGGTGTTTCGGTGGGCAATCTGTTCCTGGGGGCAGTGATTCCCGGCCTGATGATGGCGGGGGCCTTTGCCTTGCATGTGTTGCTGGTGGCCTTTTTGAAGCCGGAAGCCGCGCCGGCCCTGCCGCCGGAGGTTTGCCAAATGCCGCGCCGAGAATTGCGGCAACGGGTGGTGCAGTCCATGTTGCCCCCGTTGGTGCTGATTTTGTTGGTGTTGGGGAGCATTTTCTTTGGCATTGCCACCCCCACGGAGGCGGGCGCGGTGGGTTCCTTGGGGGCGATCGCCCTGGCTCTGTTGAATCGCCAATTCAGTTGGGTTGCCCTGCGGGACTCCTGCGAAGCCACCCTGCGCATTTCCAGCATGGCCCTATTCATTTTGATTGGTTCAACGGCTTTCAGTTTGGTTTTTCGGGGTCTCCACGGCGATCGGTTCATGTTCGAAATTCTGTCGAATCTGCCGGGCGAGGGAGTAGGTTTCTTAGCCCTCAATATGTTGGTGGTTTTCCTGTTGGGGTTCTTTATTGACTTCTTTGAAATCGCCTTTATTGTGGTTCCGATTTTTGCCCCCGTTGCCAAAGCCCTTGGGTTCAATATGATTTGGTATGGGGTGATTTTAGGGGCGAACTTGCAAACTTCTTTCCTCACGCCACCCTTTGGATTTGCCCTGTTTTATCTACGGGGCGTTGCGCCTGCCATTGTCAAAACGGAGGAGCTATATCGGGGGGTAATTCCTTTTATTTGTCTGCAACTGCTGGTGTTGCTGATTATTATTCTGTTCCCGGATTTGGTGATGTGGTTACCGTCTCTCAGCTTCGACTGATTAGACAGTAGATCTCTTTTGCAAATCAGTAAAAAGCCTTCATCCTCTTCTCAAAATAGGCCGGCCAACAATCATGCTGTAGATCATCCCGTAGGTTGGGTTGAGGCACGAAGCCCAACAACAGTAAGTTGCAAAACCCAACAGTAACAAGGCTCGTGACGATCGAGTCGGGCTTTACAAAGCTCGGTCTAATCTACGGAAGAACCAAGCGAAGGAATCTAGGAATTCAGGGCCGGGCGATCGCGCTGTTGATCCTGCCGAGAATACACTTGACCATCATCCCAAAGGCCAACCAAAGCCGTGATTAAAGCTTTAGCAAAACCCATGCAGTAGCAGCCAAAACGTACCAATACTTTTAGGGGTGAACCGCTCTTGTAGCAGGGGGGATGACCCAAAACATGGCAGTCAAACAGTTTGGCAAAAAAGCGAATCTGTTGCCCAAGGTTGAGGTGTTTGAATCCGAGCCAAAAATGGTTGTGATAGAAGGTGGTTTGATAGCCGATCGAGCGGGTGCTGATGTCATGGCAACCGCCGGTTTCTTCGCCTAAATGCACCAAATGGGCGGCGGGGTCATACCAAATTTTGAAGCCGGTTTTACGCAGGCTTAAGCAAAAGTCGGACTCTTCGCGAACAGCGCTGCCCCGATAGCGTTCATCAAACCGTAGGCCATGCTGCACAAACAGGTTGCGCCGAAAGGACATGTTACAACCTCGGGCAGTGATCACCGGTTGGGGCTGGGTGGCCCGCACTAGGTCGATGTGATACCAGGCGATCGCGGGGTCAGAGGCTTCCGGCACTTGGTAATCAAATTCGCCCACATGTTTGGTGCATTCTTGCTCCAATTTCATGCGATCGAACACGCGCCCGGCCACCGCTCCAATGTGGGGATCGCCATAGTTGGCCACATGAGCCGCAATGAAACCTGGCTCCAGGCGCACATCATCATCAATAAAAATCAGAATTTCACCACTCGATCGCCGGGCCGCAAAGTTTCGGGCCCCTGGCAAGCTCGCCCACCGCAGGCGATGCCATTGGATTTTGCCCCCATCGGCCCATTGGGCCAGTTTCGCTTCGGTTTCGGGCAGGTGCTGCGGGGTTTGGTCAACGACGATCACTTCAAAATCAGGATAGTCCTGGGCGAGCACATCCTCGATCGAGGTGCAAAGCACTTGTTCGCGCCCGTAGGTGGGCACAATGACTGAAACCTTTGGCAACTGGGAAACCTGACTCATATCAGCAACCGTGGGGGGATGGCTAGGATGGCTGGAGCGATTCGATCGAACCGTAAATCTTAATCCAAGAGCATCCGAGCGTTGTCCGGTGAAGGGCCGCTAGGGGCGGGGGCGGTCAACATACCGCGCCGCGATCGCCCCGCCAACGAACCCAAAAAGATGCATTTGCCAGGACACGCCCGAGCGCAACGGTAGCACCCCAAAGATCAAACTGCCATAGAGGCTGAAGATAAAAATCGAAAGCAAAATGCCGCTGGCACTGCGTTCAAACCAGCCCCGAAATAGCACATAGCTGAGATAGCCAAATACCAAACCACTTGCACCGATGTGGATGGAGTTGCTGGGGCCAATCAGCCAGGTTCCCAGACCGCTAATGAGGGCGATCGCGCCGGTCACTTTCCAAAAAGTTTCGCGGCCGCGCACCAACACCAACCAACCCAGCACCCCCAGGGGCACGGTGTTGGCCATCAAATGGGCCAAGTCGCCATGAAGCAAGGGAGCAAAGACAATTCCCCGCAGGCCGATGACATTGCGGGGAACAATGCCCAATACATCGAGATAGCCCCGAAAAACAAACTGATCAACAATTTCCAGCAGCCACAGGAGGCCAATCAGCGATGCCAAAAATCGCCCTTGGGATTTGAGTTCTTCGGTCACATGCTCAAGGAGTGATTACTGAAATTGACGACTGGAAAGGATTCCCAGAGGAACGCCATTGGAAAGGAGCACGGTGCGCGTTTTCCACTATAGCCAGGATAGCGAACGGAACCGTCGGTAGGGGCGCGATCGGGCGATTGTCGCGGGGTGCTGAATTCGAGGTGATGGCGATCGGGCGATCGACCGTTTTGGAAATCTGTCCCGCACAATCGCTAGTGAGATGGAAATGTTGGCTAGGCTGAAGACAGCCAGGCTTTTGATTCTCTGCATTCCAACGCCTTGGCCGTCCACTGCTGCTTTTCAACGACCGATCGCCCATGGGTTCCCGGACTGAGTTCAAAATTCCAGAACCTGGGTTCAGGGTCTGCGTTGAGTTTGCCAGTTCGGGCAAGTTTCTCCTGCGCTTACCTCCTGGCCAGTCGGCCTCCGTGACCAGGGAGGATGGCAAGCGATCGCTGAAGACTTATTCGGGCCCCGTCGCCATGTTTCCTAATTGTTCTCCTCGTTTGGCTGCCCAGTTGCCCCTTGCTGTTCGATCGGGCCCTGCTGCTGCGCGTCGGTGGCGGGGACTTTGGGGCGGGGCGATCGCCCTGTGGTTGGGTTGGCCCGGCGTTGCGTTGGCCTATCTCCAGTCGATCGACCCGGTTCCCAGCCCCAGTCCCAGCCGCCCTGGGACACCCACACCCACACCAACGCGCCCGCCGACTCCCACTCCCACCCTGACTCCCAGCCCAACTCCCACCCGTCCCCCAACTCCGACTCCCACCCCAACGCGCCCGCCAACTCCAACTCCGACCCCAACGCGCCCGCCGACTCCGACCCCAACTCCCACCCGTCCCCCAACTCCGACTCCCACCCCAACACGCTCGCCCGATCGCGCGGCTCCCTGCCTGAACGAGGGCGATCGCTACCGGGCCCGCATGTGTGAGTTGCGAGCTTCGGATGAGCGCTGGATTGAAATTCACCTCAGCAATCAGCGATTGATCGCCTGGGAAGGAAATAAGCCCGTTTATGCGGTGATTGTGTCCACGGGCAAACCGGGCACGCCAACTTGGCCGGGAATTTTCCGAATTCAGCGCAAGCTCCCGATCGATCGAATGCGCGGGGCCGATTACGACGTGCCCAACGTGCCCCATGTGATGTACTACCACCGGGGCTATGCGATTCACGGGGCTTACTGGCATCAGCGCTTTGGCACGCCGGTCAGCCACGGTTGCACCAACGTGGCCCCGGATCATGCCCGCTGGCTGTTCAACTGGGCCGACGTGGGCACCCCGATCGTGATTCGCCCCTAGGGATTGTCATTAGATTCCCTGAAACCCTTACTCCACTTTGAATTGATCGCGAGGGACAAAGGACTGAAGCCCCTTGTTGCGATGATTTGGGTATGGCAGATCAACTACCTTCACTGGATGCCAGGAAATCGCGACAGGCCCTAATTCTCCCGATCGGGATTGGCTAATCAGCCTACGGACGAGAATCCTTGGTTAAATGGTCTCGAACTGTTTGGCAGCGAGAACCAAGTCATGATCTTTGTCGGGTTGATTTTGGGTGTCGTGATCGGCGGTGCGATCGCCTGGTATTTGATGCAACAGCGGGTGGCCGACCTGGAACGCCAGCAAAAGCAATATCTCGATCGGCAACGGCAAACCCTGGAGCAAGATTTTGAGGTGCAAAAGCAGACGGCTCGCAAAAACTTCGATCGGGAATTGCAAGCCCTGCAAACGGAAATTGCCCAACTGAAAGCACAAACCGCCCCCACCGCCGCACCGCCCACTCCCGATCCTGCACGCTCTGCTCCGCGTCCGGCGGCAACCGGTCAACCGGCGGCCCAGCTCCCGGATCCTTGGGGTGGAGCCGGTGCGCCCGCGCCAACGCCTGCCCCGGAACCCGCACCAGAGCCTGTTGCAGAACCCACGCCGGAACCTACGCCGGAACCCGCACCAGAGCCGATCGCCGCACCGGAGCCAACGGCGGCCTCAGGGGAACCCGTTGCAGAACCCACACCGGAACCCGTGGCCGAGCCGATCGCCGAGCCAGAACCCACACCGGAACCCGCGGCCGAACCGATCGCGGAGCAAGCTGCGGAACCAGTCACTGAACCGGTCACTGAACCGGTCACGACTCCTGAGCCGATCGCCCCAATCGCGCCCAGCAATCAACCCAGCCCGATCGAGCAAGTGACCCAACTCGCCACCAAGGTTCGGGCGATCGGCCAGCGAGCCGAGGGACAAAAACTGATCAACGAGCTGTTGACCTTCACCAGCAGCCCCGATGCCACCGTACGCGCCGCCGCGATCGAGGCCCTCAGCGCCGTCCACAGCCCTGAAGTGGTGAGCTGCCTCGAAAAAGCCCTCCATGATGCGGCCCCGATCGTGGTGCGAGCGGCTGCCAAAGGGTTGGAGCGCTTCAAAAGCCAAGCCCCGATCGCCCAACCGGTTGAAGAATCACCGCTGCCTCCCAACGGCGGCCCCAAACAGCCCTAGGTCTGGCGATCCGGAAGCCAGCGCATGATTTCCCTTCAGTGCGATCGCTCCTTGTGGGTCAAACCCCTCAATAACTGAGGACTGAAAAATAGGGCAATCAATTGTAAAGAATTCCCCGAAAATCCGGATTCATTCCAGAACTAACTGAACTCACAGGGCGGAAAGTTTTTCCTTCTGCCCTGTGTTTTATTTCATACATCGTTTTGAAATGAATGTTTGATTTCGCACAGCATTGCCTGAAAGCCTTAAAATTGCGTTCATTCATGTCGCATTTTGCACATCTTTATCCATTGCTTCGCCCATTATTAAAAAAGTTGTTGTAACTTAAATTCAAGCTTGTCAATTTTATGCAGAATCCTTTAAACTAATTGTAAGGATTTCAAAAAGTCCTCTACAAAAAGTCTTAACGTCTTTTGGGGCTGCTCTAGTTAGACCGCTTCCATTGGCTTATTCAAACAATTTGATTAGCCTTAATTGAGCGCATAAGTTTCTTCACAGCACCGAAGAACAGCCCACAACGATCGACCCAAATTCAAAATTCATCAGATTCGTCAGAGCTAACTCGTCACACCCAAGGCAGATTTACAAGATCTGCATGATCCAAGCGCTCGGATCTATCGATTCAGGTCTATTGATTCGGGTCTATCAATCTAGATCTATCCATCCAGATCCATCGATCCAAACCTATCCGTTTAACCGACTCAACAGGATCAACCCTGTCCTCCGCTGCACAGCGTTGCAGGACAATGCACTGAGGGAATGCTGAGGGAAGACCCACCACAGGCGTGACTCCTTTCAACGCCCCAACCAGTTTTACGTCTGCCGGGATCGCTCCAATCAATTGAGACTTGATTGCCACTCATCATTGAGCCTCCATTGATCGCCAGGTTGTCTTCGTTGGGAACGAAGAATAGCCTTCGCATCACTTTGCATTTTGTGCCCGATCGCGCGGCTAAGTCTTGCGTGCTCATGGTGCATTCAAATTCTTGAATTCCAGTTGCATTTCGCAACGACGATTAAGGTCATTCACAAATCGTTGACCTCTCAAGTCTGGTGCTGAAAACCGTCGTAGCCGTCATGCAGGGTGGCTGCCTTTCTTTGACCTATCAGCGTTGGACAGAACTCCTATGGCTCTTCAGATGTCCCCGGCCGGGATCGACCAAAACAGCGAGATTGCTCCGGAAGTTTCCACTCTCCGTTGGCGCACTGCTGCCAACACCAAAGCCATTCCCCTCAGCGGCAATAACAACATTGATGCTTTGCTGGCGGTGCATATTAATAATCCGACAATCACCCAAGTATGGAATGTGCCCCCTGGCGGGGTGATTACCTACAGTTTTCCCAATGCCAACACAGTCAATAATTTGACATCGGTTGCCCAGGGAGCCATCACCAACCCGGCAGAAATTCCCGAACCGGTGAAACAGGCCGTGCGGCAAGTGTTGCAAAACTACTCCCAAGTGATTCCGGTTCAGTTTCAAGAAGTGCCGGACGAAGTGGGCGGAACACTGCGCGTTACCTTGGGCAAGAGTCCGCAATTGCCCGATGCCTTGGCCTGTGCCTATGTTCCAGGAAGCGCCTATGGGGGACAGGTGTTTTTGTCGGCCAATGGAATGTTTGACCCCAACTTTTTTACGAAGGGGCCCGGCAGCGCTGGCTATGGCACTTTAATTCATGAATTGGGCCATGCCATGGGGCTGAAACATCCTCGGGAATATGGCAGCGAAGCGGGGGATGTGCCCGGTAAAGCGCCTTCTAATGTGGCGGTTTTGGCTCCAGAATTGGATCATCGCCACAACACGGTGATGTCCTACAACGGGCGGGATTTTAGCAGTTTCCAGAATTCCCGCACCCTGATGAACTACGACATTCAGTCCCTGCAATATCTCTACGGGGCTAATACCAGTTGGCGATCGGGTAATGATTTGTACACCTGGAATGCCACTTCGTTTTTAGGGGTGGAAGCCATTTGGGATGGGGGCGGAACTGACACCTTGGAAATGGGATCGTTGCCAGCCTCCGATCGCTACTATTTCGATTTGAAACCCGGCGGTTTGTTAACCACCCAAACGGGGCGCAAGGGTCGCTTTTTTGATATCTATCCCAGCTACCAACCCCTCTATCCCATGTTCGATCGGGGCAAGTCGATCGCCTTTGGGGTCACCCTGGAAAATCTCAATGGCACTGATGGAGCCGACGAGGTACTTGGCAACGATGCCGACAACGTGATTTTGGGGCGCGGGGGCAACGACAGCCTCAGCGGCGGCCTCGGTCAAGACACCCTCTGGGGCGGATTGGACGATGATTGGCTGAGCGGCGAGGCGGGCAACGACCAACTCCAGGGCAACGCGGGCCTCGATACCCTCATTGGCGGTTTGGGCAACGACCAGCTCAACGGCGGCCGCGATGCCGACTGGCTCCAAGGGGACGCGGGCGATGATGTGCTGTTTGGTGAATTTGGGGATGACCTGTTGCTTGGGGGCGACGGAGCCGATCGATTCGTGTTGGGCACGGGCATGGGCCAAGACACGATTCAGGACTTTCAGTCGGGCATTGATGGCATTTATCTGGTCAATGGGTTGACCCCCAGCGCGATCGCCCTGCGACCCCAGGGAACGAACACGTTGGTGCAAGTAACCAGCAGCAATGAGACTTTGGCGATCGTCACCGGCGCACTCTCGATCGCTGACTTTCACCTAGCCTGAGCACTCTAGGGGAATGTCTGAGCAGTCGCTTGCGGCACTGGCCAAGCACCATCCGATCCCGACCCGGGGCCCATGCCACAGTTCCTCTGGCTGCCCGTGGTAAAATGGGAGGCTGAAATCTCGATTTCACGGCAATTTCGCCCAACCGAGGCCGTTCTAAATGAGGCTTGCCGTCGATCTGTCCTTTGGGGCTTTTGCGCCACCACGATGCGAACGATTTGCTAGCCCTTGATGTGTACTAGCCCTTGATGTGTATTTGATCCCGAACGAAAGCCGGGCCGATCGCCCGTTTGGTCTTTCGTTTGGGGTCGTGCCGTTTTTAGGCACTTGTTTTTAGGCCATAAATTTTCAGGCACTTTCTGCACCAGAGACCTATGAGTACTGCCGAAGACCGGATTGTCGCGACCGACCTACGCCAGGAAATGTCGCGATCGTACCTGGAATACGCCATGAGCGTGATCGTGGGGCGGGCGCTGCCGGATGCCCGCGACGGTCTGAAGCCGGTACACCGCCGGATTCTGTATGCCATGCATGAGTTGGGTTTGGCGGCCGATCGCCCCTTCCGGAAATGCGCCCGGGTGGTGGGGGAAGTGCTGGGGAAATATCACCCCCACGGCGACACGGCGGTTTATGACGCGCTGGTGCGGATGGCCCAAGATTTTTCGATGCGCCACCCGTTGATTAACGGTCACGGCAACTTCGGTTCGATCGACAACGACCCGCCCGCCGCCATGCGGTACACGGAATGTCGGCTGCAAGCCCTGACCAGTGAATCGTTGCTGCAAGACATTGAAGCGGAAACCGTTGATTTCATCGACAACTTCGATGGTTCCCAGCAAGAACCGACGGTGATGCCCGCACGGCTGCCGCAACTGTTGCTGAATGGTTCTTCCGGGATCGCGGTCGGTATGGCCACCAACATTCCGCCCCACAACTTGGGTGAGCTAGTCGATGGTCTTTGTGCCCTGATCCAGAATCCCGAAATTACCAATCAGGAACTGATTCGTTGGATTCCGGGGCCGGACTTCCCCACGGGGGCACAGATTTTTGGTACGTCGGGGATTCGGGAAGCCTATTTAACCGGGCGTGGCTCGATCACCATGCGCGGTGTGGCCAGTGTGGAGACGATCGAGCGGCGCGGCGCACCCGATCGCGAGGCGATCATCATCACGGAGCTGCCCTACCAAACCAACAAGGCGGCGCTGATTGAGCGGATTGCCGAGTTGGTGAACGACAAGAAATTAGAAGGCATTTCCGACATTCGCGACGAGAGCGATCGCGACGGGATGCGGATCGTGATTGAGCTGAAGCGCGATGCCCGGGCGCAGGTGGTGCTGAACAACCTCTACAAGCACACGCCGATTCAAGCGAACTTTGGCGCAAATATGTTGGCGCTGGTGAACGGCGAGCCGCGCACCCTGACCCTGAAGGACTTTTTGCAGGTCTTTTTGGACTTCCGGGTGGAGGCGATCGAACGGCGCACCCGCTACGAACTGCGGAAAGCCGAAGAGCGCGATCACATCCTGCAAGGCTACCTGATCGCCCTCAGCAACATGGACACGATCATCGCCCTGATTCGCCACGCGGCGGACACCCCCACCGCCAAGCAGGGGCTAATGAGCGATTACAGCCTCTCGGAAGCCCAAGCGGACGCGATTTTGCAGATGCAACTGCGCCGTCTGACGGCCTTGGAAGCGGACAAGATCGAGCAAGAACACCAGGAATTGCAAGCCAAAATCACGGATTTGCAAGACATCCTGGCCCGGCGCGATCGGGTGTTGACGATCATTGAAGAGGAAGTGAGCCACCTGAAGGCTCGGTTTGCCACGCCGCGCCGCACCACCATTTCCCGCGACAGCGCCCAACTGGAAGAAATTGACCTGATCGCCAACGATCGCGCCACGATCGTGATTACGGAGCAGGGCTACATCAAACGGATGCCCGTCAGCACCTTCGAGACCCAAAACCGCGCCACCCGGGGCAAAACCGGCGCGAAAATGAAGGATGACGACGAGGTACAGCATTTCCTGACTTGCTGCGATCGCGATCGAGTCCTGTTCTTCAGCGATCGGGGCGTGGTCTATGCCCTCAGCGCCTACCAAATTCCCGCCAGCTCCCGCGCTGCCCGAGGCACGGCGATCGTTCAACTGCTGCCAATTCCCCACGACGAAAAAATCACCTCAGTGATCGCCGTTTCGGAATTCTCGGAAGATCTGTACCTGGTGATGTTGACCCAACAGGGCTACATCAAAAAAACCGTGCTCTCCGCCTTTGGCAATATTCGCGCCAACGGTCTGATCGCCATTTCCCTGGAAGAGGGCGACCAACTGCGCTGGGTGCGCCTGACCCGCGAGGAAGACAGTATTTTGATCGGCTCCCGATCGGGTATGGCGATTCACTTCCGAGCCGATCGGGATCAACTGCGGCCCCTGGGGCGGACAGCACGCGGCGTGCGAGCCATGAGCCTTCGCAGTGGTGATGAGTTGGTGGCGCTTGATATTTTGCCCGCCGCGATCGCCTCGCGGGTCGGTCAGGCCGGCGATGATGCGGCCGACGACAACGAACCGATCGAGGAAACCAGCGACGACAGCACCGAAACCAGCAGCCCCGGCCCCTGGGTGTTGGTGATCACCGCTCGGGGTTACGGCAAGCGCGTCCCTGTGGAGCAATTCAAGCTCTATAACCGCGCCACCAAGGGCAAAATTGCCACCAAGTTCAAATCTGGTAAGGGCATTGACGATTCCCTCGCCGGGCTGTTGGTGGTGAATGACTCCGACGAAATCACGATCGCCACGAAACGTGCCACGATCGTTCGGCAGTCGGTGAACGCGATCCCGATTCAATCGCGGGGCGCAACGGGTGTGATGGTGCAGCGAATTGTGGATGACTCGATCGCCGCCGTGGCCCTCGTGCCGCCGGAAGACACCAGCGGCGACAGCCTCGATAGCAACACCGACTCTGAGGATCAAGTTGCTCAACCGGACGAAAATTCCTAGGCAATTGCTGCTGGGCAAATGCGCCTAGGGCAACCTAGGCCAAAATTGATCCCCAATCGATCCCATAAATCCCATCAACCAATCCCATCAACAAATTCCATCAACAAAATGGGGGTATGGCCAAAAACCACACCCCCATTTCGCTTTGCCAAACCTTGGCTTAACGGCTAAACGCTGACCGTACAAGTTTGAACCGGCGCTCCGGTTGACCAAATTGATTAATTTGATTCAACTTGATCAGAGCCAACATCAACCGGCGCATCAGGCTGGGCGATCGCCCGGAACCAAACCTAGTCGAGATAGCCCATCAGATTGGAATCTTCGCCCAAATCATTGGAAGCCATTGGCCGGTTGCTGGGCAGCCAATCACTGGTCGTAATGTCCAGCGTGTTAGCCGTCACCGGGCGATGGCCCGACAGAGTGATGGTTTCCACCACTTCCAAGTTGCTGGCCGACACGGGGCGCGCACCGTAGGCGGCCACCGTGCCCACCACCTTCAGCTCGCTCGTTTCCACGGGGCGATGCTTCGGTAGATTGCTTTGAACCAAGGACAGGTGGCTGACTTCAACGGGGCGATTGTTGGGCAGGTCGCTTTCGATGAACTTAACAGTATCTTCGCCGACGGGACGGTGGCCATAGGTGGGGGCGAGGGGGCGCTTGCGGACAACCGCAGGCAGGGCCCGTTGCTCGCGATCATCGCGATCATCGAGGCGCACTTCATCGCGATCGTCGCGGGCGCGGTTGTTGGTGTCGGTGACGTTGCGGTTGCTCATGAAAACGTACCTCAGATGCCGATACTAGTGCCGTTGGAAGGGGCTGATAGGAGCCGAAGCCCAGTTTGATAACCAGTTTTATAAATTGAACTGTCAAACCCAGGTCATCCTATCAAATGCGCGTGGATCGCGGTGGCTTCGATCGACAAGGGCGATCGAGCAAGGGAGACAGGGCTGGCGAACGGACGGCGCGAACTGGCCCAATGCGGAAATGCCGCGCTGCCAATTCGAGCGCGTTCGGGCGGGTAGATTGCGTTGTCTCTACAGTTATATTTTAGCGGAGCTATAAAAAGATTATTAAAAAAATCATTGCTCTTATAAGCAGCTTTAAAGCAAAGCACCGCCCTTTCCCTGCAAAACCATGGCCATTCATGGAATCCAGGAGCCGCTGTGCGATTCAGCATTCTCTCAAATCTCCCCACCGACTCCAGAAACTAGCGCCAGATCCCCTGTTGGCGAAGGACAACCCATGACCACCTTTGAACTGCAAGCACCATTTGAGCCCACGGGTGACCAACCGAAGGCGATCGCCCGTTTGGTGGAAGCCGCGCGATCAGGTCAGCGATACCAAACCCTGTTGGGAGCCACCGGCACCGGCAAAACCTTCACCATCGCCAGCACCATTGCCCAGCTCGATCGCCCGGCCCTGGTTTTGGCCCACAACAAAACCCTCGCGGCCCAGTTGTGCAACGAATTACGGGAATTTTTCCCAAATAATGCCGTTGAATATTTCATTTCCTACTACGACTATTACCAACCGGAAGCCTATATTCCCGTCACCGATACTTACATTCAAAAAACGGCTTCCATTAACGAAGAAATTGATATGTTGCGGCACTCGGCCACTCGATCGCTCTTTGAACGACGGGACGTGATTGTGGTTGCTTCCATTAGCTGCATTTACGGGTTGGGAATCCCCACGGAATATTTAAATGCGGCGATTCCCTTTCGGGTGGGTCATGAATTAAATTTGCGGCAAACATTGCGAGATCTGGCCTCTGTGCAGTACGAGCGCAATGATGTGGAAATTGGCCGAGGAAAATTCCGCGTCAAGGGCGATGTGTTGGAAATTGGCCCCGCCTATGAAGATCGAATTATTCGGATTGAGTTCTTTGGCGATGAAGTGGAAGCGATTCGCTATGTGGATCCCTTGACCGGGGAAATTTTGCAGAGCCTAGAGGCGGTGAATCTTTACCCCGCTCGCCACTTTGTGACCCCGGAAGATCGCCTGGAGGAGGCAATTCAAGCCATCGCTCGGGAATTGGCTGCACAGAAAATCGCCTTAGAAGCGGAAGGAAAACTCCTGGAAGCCCAACGCATTGACCAACGCACTCGATACGATTTGGAAATGCTGGCCCAGGTGGGCTACTGCAACGGCGTAGAAAACTATTCGCGTCATTTGGCCGGACGACAAGCGGGCGAACCTCCGGAATGTTTAATTGATTATTTTCCGGAAGATTGGTTGCTGATTGTTGATGAGTCCCATGTGACCGTTCCCCAATTAAGGGGGATGTATAACGGTGACCAGGCTCGCAAAAAGGTGCTGATTGATCATGGATTCCGCTTGCCCAGTGCGGCCGACAATCGCCCGCTCAAGGCCGAAGAATTTTGGAACAAGGTGAATCAATGCATCTTTGTTTCTGCCACGCCGGGAGATTGGGAGTTGGAAATTTCCCAAGGGCAAATTGTGGAGCAAGTCATTCGGCCCACGGGCGTGATTGATCCGGAGATTTTTGTGCGTCCCACGGAAGGACAGGTGGATGATTTGTTGGCGGAAATTGTCCAGCGGGTCGATCGCCAAGAACGCACCCTGATCACCACCTTAACCAAGCGGATGGCGGAGGATTTGGCGGATTATTTCCAAGAGCGCAAGGTGCGGGTGCAATATCTCCATTCGGAAATTCAGTCGATCGAACGCATTGAAATTTTGCAAGCTTTGCGAGCGGGCAAGTTTGATGTGTTGATCGGGGTGAATTTGTTGCGGGAAGGGTTGGACTTGCCGGAAGTTTCCCTAGTCGCCATTTTGGATGCGGACAAGGAAGGGTTTTTGCGGGCCGAGCGATCGCTGATTCAAACCATTGGCCGGGCGGCGCGTCATGTGCGAGGTCAAGCGATTCTTTATGCCGATCGGCTGACCGACAGTATGGACAAGGCGATTTCCGAAACGGAGCGGCGACGCAAAATCCAAATTGCCTACAACCAAAAGCACGGCATTACGCCCCAACCGATCATCAAGAAATCCGGTAATTCAATTCTGGAATTCTTGGATTTGTCCCGGCGGCTCAGTGCCAAAGATTTGGAGCAAGCCTACGAACATGCGGCAGATTTGTCCTTGGATGATGTGCCAATGTTGATTGAAAAGTTGGAGGCCCAAATGAAGGAGGCGGCCAAAAATTTGGAGTTTGAAGAGGCCGCCAAATATCGCGATCGAATCAAGCATTTGCGCGATCGACTGTTGGGACAACGGCATTAAGCGGGCGGCTTAATGGTCGGATCCATACCAAATTGATTCCAGGCGATCGATCGCCCGTTGCAGTTCCGCCAAGCTATCCGCCAACACGGTCACATGGCCGAGCTTGCGGCCCGGGGTGGCGCTGGTTTTGCCATACCAATGCACTCGGCTGCGGGGAACCGCGGCCAAGCGATCGCGCTGCTCCTGATAGTCACTGGTGGCCACCTCAAAGCCCAACAAATTCACCATCGCCGCACAGGCACAGTGCAAATCCACCGGCCCAAGGGGCAACCCCGCCACGGCCCGCAAATGCTGCTCGAATTGGGAGGTGTGGCAGGCATCGATCGAAAAGTGGCCGGAATTGTGCGTGCGGGGAGCCACTTCATTCACCGACACCTGACCCTCGGCGGTCACAAACAGCTCAATCCCAAAAATCCCGATCGCCCCAATTTGCGACAACAGGCGATGGGCGATTTCTTGACAGTGGCTGGCCACAGTTGGCGGAATGGGGGCCGGCGCAATTACCCGCCGACAAACCTGGTTCACCTGCTGGGTTTCCACGATCGGGTAAATGGCCACCTCACCCGTTGCCGATCGGGCCGCCACCGCCGCCAATTCCCGCTCGAAGGGCACAAAGGCTTCCAAAATCAGCGGCTGCCATTGCCACTGATCCCCAACCGCCAGCAATGCCGCCCGATCGGCCACCACCCTTGTACCTTGGCCGTCATAGCCATGGCGACGGGTTTTCAGCACGGCCGGAAAGGTTAGGGGCTGACCGTTTTCCCACCGATCGATTTGCATCGCCTGCGCCCGATCGGTAATGGCCGCAAAGGCCGGAACCGGCAAGCCAATTTGCTGCAAAAAACAGCGCTGATCATACTTATCCAGCAAGGGTTCCAAGCTTTTGAGGCTGGGGCGAAAACAGGCTCCCGATCGGGCCAATTCCCCCAACGCCGCCAAATCCACAAACTCATTTTCAAAGGTGACCAAATCCACCCGATCGAGCAATTGGCGCGTCACGGCAGCATCCCCAACCGCCCCTTGCACCACCGCCGCCGATCCCACCCGCGCCACCACCGGGTCATCCAATTTCGGAGTTTGCACCACCAACGACAAGCCCAATTTCGGGGCTGCTTCCGCCATCATCCAAGCCAATTGGCCACCGCCAATCACACCAATTGTTCGCACCGGCCGCTGGATGGGTTCCGCCGCCGCTGCAACCTCTACGAGGGTCATTTTTCTTACTCCCAAAGGAACATATCTCAATCAGCGCTTCAGCAATCCGTTGATGAACCTTCAAGGACAGCCGAGCGATTCTTTGGTGTCGATGCCCGTGCGAGGATTCGTCCCCCGGGCGATCGCGCAGAGCTGTTTGACCTGTGCCCCATCCAGAATGGCCAGCTCAAAATCAGCCCCCTGAATGTTCACATCCTGAAAACTGGATCCCAACAAAATGGCCTCAACCAAAATGGCATCGCTCAGATCGGTGCCAATGAACTTCACGGAATCCATGAATGCATTGGTTAAATCGGCTCCATGCAAATTCGTGTCTTTGAGGAAGGATCCACTAAAGGATGCACCGGGCATTTCCGTATTTTCAAAGGTCACATCCGTTAGGTTGGCGTTGGAAAATTCCGCCGATTGCAACCGTTGATTGGAAAAATCTTGCCCAGACAATTCCGCATTGCTGTAGGACACTGGCGGCGCATATTCCTTGAATTGGGCCCAGGCCGCTGATGGGGCGATCGCTAAACCTATCACCCACGTCCCAATCAACAACACCACCGCCCACAGGCCCAGACTCCGCCCGCCCAATTGCCTCCGACCGTCCGGTTGGATCGTCGCTGAGGAACCTGAGGCAGTGCCGATTTTGGCACGCAGCCCAACGGGAACCAACCGGGCGATCGACTGGCCGATCGAAAATTTCTTCTGAACAATCATGGCTTCCAGGCCCTGCCTATGGCGGGATTCTCCCTATCAGATTAGCGGTCTTTGCGACCAATCCCAACGCTCGCCAACTCCAGCCAAGCCACTAGGATGGAAGCACAAACGGCCGGCCCCGATCGCCCCGCCAGTGCTGCCATGGCCTCGCTCAGGGTCGCCCCGGAGACCGCAGAGGAGTTAGAACTCACATCATGCAACGCTTCATCATCACTTGGATCATTTCGGCCCTGGCCCTGGCCCTGACGGCGCAACTCGTCCCCGGCATTCATTTGGCAGGCTGGACCACCGCCGCGCTCGCCGCTCTGATTTTTGGGCTAATCAACGCCACCGTGCGCCCCATTTTGTTCTTGTTCACCTTGCCGCTGAACATTCTGTCCTTGGGCCTCTTTTCCTTGGTGATTAATGCCTTTTGCCTAATGCTGGTGGCCTATTTCAGCCCCACTGGTTTTGCGATCGAGGGCTTCATTCCCGCCCTGATTGGTTCGATCGTCCTCGCGATCGCCTCCAGCGGCTTGCACAGCCTCTTTGGCATCTTGGGTCTGGAACCTGAATCCTAAAGCGGACATCAATTAGGTTGGGTCCTTCAGATTGCGCTTTCCAGACATACCCTGAAGGCCCAACAGCCAAAGAGCCGGTTATCTTAGAACTTCAGCGGATCGATTTTTGTCGATTCCTGATCAATCCCACCATTAATCCCGATGGATCAAGCCGTTGGGTGACTCATCGGGATTAATTGCTACTTTGAAGATCCGCCGGGCGATCGCCCTTTCTCGGTTCATAGGCGCATCGCTTCAGCCCAGCATTTTCGGCATTTTTTCGCGAAATTCTCGGCGTTGGCTCGAGATTTTCTTGGAGCTGGCTCAGGGTTTTCTCGGGGTTTTTTCGGCGTTTCATTCGTTTCTCGAGATTTTGCTTGAAATCAGGGGGCGGCTTGGCCCTGCTGAGTTTTCCCCATATCTTGCGGCAATTTTCCGATCCTGCCTTCCTCAACCCACCGTTGTAATGAGCCAATGTCGTTTTGTTCTGGGCTATCGGCGGCAATTTGGATTGTTGATGAACATCCGGAGCCACTCCGGGAACTGTGCCAAACCCTGACCCACCGGGGATATCAGGTGCGGTTTCAGACCGGACACTTGGCATTGTCCAGCGTCTTACACAACGGTTCGCAACATCCCCAGTTCCAACCCTTGGATCTGTTGGTGATTGGGCCCGGTCTTTGGCCCAACCTGACCACGGGAATTTGGGGCCCCGCACTCCAACGATTGGGAAATCTGGGCTGTCCTTGGGTGGCGATCGGGCAAGTCAGCCAACCAGAGCAGCGAATTGCGCTCTTTCGGCTGGGCGGTGCGGACTATTTGGAATGTCCCCTCCACTTGCATGAGGCGATCGTTCGGCTAGAGCGACAATTAATCCTTCAGCGGCAACGGGCAGAACTGCAAACGCAAATCCAACAGCTTCAGCGGGATATGCGAGACTACCATCGCGTTGAGATGGAGATGCAGCTTTTGCTGGCCCTGACCCAGGCGATTACGGAAGCCACGGAGATTGAAGGGGCGTTTCATGCGGTCTTGGACTGTGTTTATCACACGATCGGGTGGGACTATGGCGAAATTTGGATGCCCGACCCCAACCGCAACCACCTGGCGATGACGCGATCACACTACGCCATCTCAGACCTGGCCCTCAGTGAATTTGATGACGCGAGCCAATCCTTCGTCTTTGAGCGCGATCGCGGCGTGGTGGGTCGTGTGTGGCAAACGGGCCGCCCCCTCTGGATTGAGGATGCCACCAAAATTCAAGATGCCTTTTTTGTGCGACAAGAACTCGTGCTGCGGGCGGGGCTGCGCACCAACTTGAGCGTGCCGATCATTGCCAATGGGCAAATTTTGGCGGTGCTCTGTTTGTTTCACCGCGTGGCCATGCCCTGCGATGGTCGCCTGATTAAGCTCATGGGAGCCGTGGCGGCCCAAATGGGGGTTTTGCTTCAGCGCAAAAAAGCGGAATTGGAATTACGACGGGCCAACCTGCAACTGGAAGTGTTGGCCAAACTGGATGGGCTGACGCAAATCCCCAACCGCCGCTGCTTTGATCACTACCTGTTGCGCGAGTGGCAACGCCTAGCCCAAAATCGCTGCCTGATTGGCGTAGGGCTGTGCGACGTGGATCACTTCAAGCAATATAACGATGCCTATGGCCACCAAGCGGGGGATGAATGTTTGGTGCAGGTGGCCCGAGCCTTGAGCCACGCGGTCTCAGAATCAGCCAACCTGGTGGCCCGCTATGGGGGCGAGGAGTTCGCGATCGTTTTTTCAGACACCAACTTGGAGCAGGTCAAGGCGATCGCCCACACAATCCAGCAGGCGATCGCCCAGTTAGCGCTGGCCCATGCCCAATCCTCCGTCAGCGAGCACATCACCCTGAGCATGGGTTTTGCGATCGCCTCGCCCCATTTGCCCGACAGCTCCCCAGATGAGCTATTGCGCTGGGCTGATCAAGCGCTCTATCAAGCAAAATATGCCGGTCGCAATCAGTTTCGGGTTGCGACCCTGTCCCGGGCCGTCTGCGAAGGTTGCGAGGAAGTAGGCAACGAAATCGATCCAGGCATCGGCCAACCATCAATAATTTATAGTTAGTTGAAATTGAGGTGAAGGTGCATAGGCAGGATTAGGATGATCAATATTACTGACATGGATATCCCTCCACCCTAAGCCAGCAAACGACAGGAGCCGAAAAAAGTTATCCTTCGTCATCCAATCTCCCTTGATATCATTACCAAACGGGCCAGCAGAATGGAACGGAAAGGAATATATTTCCGAGCCATGATCAGTTTCAATAGGGTGATCTTTATATTTAGTAGATACTGTAACACCATCCACGAGTTTGAAGGCTTTGTACCCTCCCAAAGCCACGAATGTGCAAAAAACATCAATGCTATGAGATTCAGCAGAGATGTAAGGAGGATAGATTCTGTGCAAAAAAAGCTCTCTCAAGATGATGTTATCGTAATGTTCAATATCAATCTTGACATAGTAAGGAGTTCCGTAACACTCAAGGATATCAATGACGTTTTTCGCTGGCAAATAGACTTCTTCAAAGTGATCAAGGATGGAGGGAGCTGGTTGAGGAAATTGACTTAAAACATGATTAGACTTGTGAATATAGAAAGGGAGAGGCTTTGTAGAATGACCAACATTTAAAATACAGTTTTCTACAACGAGTCTTCCTTCAGCAATTTCTTTTTGAAAACGATCTTTGATTTGATCGCAGAGTAGAGGATTCGCTTCAATAGCCACCACAAGATCAGCTTTTAGGAGATAGTAAGGTAGGTCATCTCCGTTGTTTGATCCAAAGTCGTAGAGCACTTTTTTCATGAAGCCAACATCCTGAAAATCAGCCGCGATTATTCAACAAATGCCATAGATCCACTAGATCCCTATGCCATCCGTTGCATCAATATATTAGAAATGGGCAAAGCTGAACTGGTTCAGAAATGAAGCCACTGGGCAGCACCGCACCCATCAATTAGACCACGATCGCCCCAGAAATTGATCGCGCCCACAGGGAACCGCTTGAAGTCAGTAGCAAAAAGCCGAAGCGCAGTCCCACAAAAGAATCAAACCTTGGCCATAACCATTGCTTTAGCCTTAGGCCGAACACCCAACTAATCGCGCAGCACACGGGCCAACATTAGCCCGTGCAGTTGGGCCCGATCGCACAATTGCGCCACCTGGGCCGGGGCGATCGGGTTGGGTTGTTCGTAGGCCGTTAGCCAAGCAGCGGCGATCGCTTCGGGATTCGTCGGCAAGGAGGCAAGGGGCACTGGCGGTGTTGCGCCAACTTGCTTGCTCACTTCAATGCCATCGATCGACTCGTCGCAGAGAGTCCACCCCGGCGCACCCACCGACTCCAGCAACACCCGCACCTTGGGGTCATAGCTGAGACCCCAACAGCGCGACCCCTCCGCCGCCGCCATGATCAGGGCATGGAGCCGCATCCCGATCGTCAGGTTCATTTGCTGAAATAGGCCCTTCAGTTGTCGGGGATCGCTGTAGCTAACAATGCGCGATCGATTGGGCCCGAGATGTTGGGCCAGGCGCTGGGCAATTGCGCCATCGGCGATCGGCTGGAAGGGCACAAACACAATCAGAGCACCGGTTTGGCTTTGGAAGCGATCGAGCGCCACGGCTAATTTTTCCAGGCGATCGGGCGTGAGGCTAGGGTGCGATCGCAAGGCCACCGCCACCTTGGGGCCCGGCGCAACCTCCGGAACCGGCACGCTGGCCAAGGCCCAAACCGGATCCGGGGCCAACTCAAACCCCTTGACTTGCCAGGTTTTGAGCAACTGGGCCGACTCCCGATCGCGCACCGTCACCCCATCGCAAGCCCGAAAGGTCGATCGCGCAATGCCCTTCACCCACCCGCGCCGCAACGGGCCAATTCCCTGGGCCCAAGCCACCCGCCGCAGTCCCCACTGACGCGCCGCCCCCATCAACCCTGCGTAATAGAGCGGACTAGCCCAACTGGTGGCATCTTGCATCAGGCTGCCCCCGCCCCAAACCAAGGCCTGACTCGATCGCAACGCACCCCACAGGGCCGATCGATCCATCCGATTCACCGCCATCACCCCATAGCGATCGCGGGTTTCCGCAGGGTTCCCCGACAGCACCAGCGGCTCCACCCCGATCGGCAGCAATTGCAACAGCGTCGCCAACAAGGCCTCATCGCCCCCATTCCCTTGACCGTAATAGCCACACAACACAACTCGCTGCACAGACCCCATCCCTTCGATCGCATCGAGCTTAAAATACCGAGATTTCAGTCCCCAGCGTCAAGACAAAACCACAGTTTTTCTATCCCCAGTCTCCACATCCGGCAAAAGCTATTTAAATTTAATGAAATCTAGTCGATTCTCCCTCTCGTCAACTTGCAAGAATAATGCAATAAAAATTCCGAGTCATTTCAAGAATAATTTCCCTTAAAAGCTTAAAATTACTCTAGGAAGATCTTTGTAATTTAGAGCAGTGATCTTAGCCAGAGCAATGATCTGGGTTCTTGATTGATTTTCATAATTCATCGCAATAGTTTCATCCACTCCATATCAGCAATTTATTTCAATAAGCCCCTTTAAAGTCTATCCATCACCATTAAGCGAATTGCTCTAGGATCATCCCAACCCTCGCTTTTTCAGAAGAGGTTACATTTTTTACACTGCTTCTTCAAATCTTTAACTATTGAGCGTAACACTGCCAAATTCCTTGCTTTTCAAGGGTTTGTAAGTTTTTACCTCAGCTTCATCAAGGACAGCCGCAATTCATTTAATCTTCAACGTCAAAGCAAGAGATTACCTCTTTAATAAAACTAGATTGATGAAAAAGTTACCCAGCCAGTAACCAGGGTGCAACCCCAATAAATCGACACCGTTTCATCAACTGCTTCTTAGGAGTGAGACCCCATGAAACCCCAACAACTTTTAGCCAGCATCGCAACCGCCACCCTCTGCACCCTGGGTGTTGGTTTGCAAGCAGCCAACGCAGGCACAGTGTACAACGGCTGGAATTACGGCATTGATTCCTTCAAAGACGGCGTGAGCGGCTCTTTGGGTGGAATGTTTGAAATGTATGGCTTCGGGATTAAGCAAGACGGCGAAACCATCTACGTTGGTATCGATGCCCGATTGCCCATTACCGGCCAGCTCGATAACGGCGCGCTCAACAAGTCCATCACCTGGGGCGACATGTTCTTTAACTTCAGTGGCAACCCGCTACTGAATGCCCAAGGAAATCTGTTCGGCGTTCGCTTTGCCAGCACCAACGATTCAGCCGTGAAGCCCTTGGGCCTCTACAGCCAAGTCAGCGGCAAGAACGTTGCCAGCCAAAACCGTGGGTTTGCATCCTATGCGGATCAGTCGAAATACGTGACCGGTGCCAAGGGCATCGCTGGCATGGGCGAACTGACCGACGCAGAAGCCAAGGTTTATTTCAAAGATGCATCGCTGAACGTGATCAGCAAAGGACAACAGGTAGTGGAATCGGTGTTTGAATCCCTCGACAGCACCACCCTGTCAGCCTTGGGCTTCAACCTGAATGGCGCGTTGAACGGTGCCAAGCCTCCGGAAAGCAATGCCAATGGCGCAAAACGGCAAACCTTTGGCTTTAAGTTCACCCGAGGTGAAGGGATGGTGGGTGACTTTGTGGCCCACGTCTTCGCAGAATGTTTGAACGATGGGATGGCTGTGCGGGGCAACTTGGCACCGAAGCCGGAACCCACGCCGGAACCCGTTTCCCTGTTGGGTCTGGCGGCTGTGGGCGCTGCGGTGGCCACTCGTCGCTACCGTGCGGCCAAGGTTGGTTAATTTAACTGACTGGTCGAAAGGGCCAATCTAATGGGCTGATATTGGCAACCTTGGCTTAGTTTGAGCCTGAGCCATGCCCGACAAAATCCAGCAATCCATCAACTCGGGGCGATCGAGCGGCAGTTTCCCAAGAGCCAGCTCATCGCCCCAGTTGTTTTGATCTCAGGACTTTGCATTCTTGAAAAATCATTAAAATTCCGATCCCATGGGAGATTGGAAAAATATCAGATAACTAAATTAATTTTTCATCGAAGCTTCATTAAGTAAAAGTCGAATTTACAGAATCTTTAAAATTCTTTCCGGAAGTTATGACTTTAATAAGCTTAGCGAACACATCCGACGTTAAACATCCGGCAAGCGAAAAGCGGCCTCAACACTCAGTTGAGCAGGATGATTAGCCGTACTTCATTCCACTACAACGTCTTTTGGGAGCGTTAGAGACCATGAAAATTCAGCAGATTTTTGCCGGCGTTGCCACTGCAACCCTCTGCACCTTCGGAGTGGGACTACAAGCAGCCCATGCCGGCACGGTCTATAACGGCTGGAATTATGGGATTGACTCCTTCAAAGATGGCGTGAGCAACGGCAACGTCGGCGGCCTGTTTGAAATGTATGGTCTGGGGATCAAGCAAGATGGCGAGACCATCTATGTGGGAATTGATGCCCGCCTGCCGCTGACGGGTATGGCAACCGGGGGAGTCACCAACGGTTCGATCGCCTGGGGAGACCTGTTCTTTAACTTCACCGGCAGCCCGCTGCTGAACGCTCAGGGCAGCCTGTTCGGTGTGCGCTTTGCTAGCAACAATGATGCATCGGTGAAGCCCTTGGGTCTGTACAGTGGCGTTTCGGGCAAAAACGTTGGTCTGAGTAACCAAGGGTTTGGTTCCTACGCCGAGCAGTCGAAGCATGTGAGCGATCGCGGTGGTTTGCCCGGTGCAGGTGAGCTGACCGATGCGGAAGCCAAGACCTACTTCAAAGATGCTTCTTTGGGTGTGATTACCCAAGGGCAACAGGTGGTGGGGTCAGTATTTGAGGCTCTTGATGGCGCGGCTTTGTCGGCTTTGGGCTTCAACCTGAATGGTGCGCTGGGTGGTGCAACGCCGCCCCAAAGCAGTGCGAATGGCGCAACTCGCCAGACATTCGGCTTTAAGTTCACCCGGGGCGAAGGGATGGTGGGTGACTTTGTGGCCCACGTTTTCGCAGAATGCCTGAATGACGGGATGGCTGTGCGCGGCAACTTGGCTCCGAAGAAGGAAGCATCCACGCCGGAACCGATTTCCCTGTTGGGCTTGGCGGCTGTGGGCGCTGCGGTGGCCAGCCGTCGGCAACGGGCTACGGTGAAAGTCGGCTAAAGGTTGTCTGTTGACCAAAAAACGGTTTAACGGTTCATCGGTTTGTTAATGGCGAATCCATAGCCAATCCATCACTAAATCTTGCCTGCTGATTTGCCTGCTGACGGGGCTGAGTCGCGCGTTGAAGCTTTAGATTCAGGAGCTTTGGATTAGTTGATTCGGTGAGCTTAACCAACTCAGAACGGAGGGTTTCCCTGGAGGAATCCTCCGTTTTTGATTGGGCCAAGAGGGTTCGATCGGGGCGGATTCTGGGGTGATCGGGGCAGAGAGTCGCAGAAACTGGGGAATGGCGAGCCAAAAAATTGCCGAAAAGTATCGGTAAAGTCTTTCAAAATAGAGCGATTCCACAAAAATCGACAGGTATCAACTGGATGAACTCGGCGGCTTCAGTGATCGCAACGGTGAATTCTGGCTTGGCGAAATTAACGGCCCGGCCGTTGGCTCCCTGGCACTGGCGATCGCTCCCGCTGGCCGATCGCTCGGGGGCGGCGGTGTTTGCGGCCCTGTTTGCGGAAGAGCTGGCCCAGGGGGAAATTGCCGTTTTGTTGGAAAGTCCCCCTGCGCCGGAGCAGTGGTGTGCGGCGGCCCAGGAGTTGGCTCGCTATTCGATTTGTGCGGGTCGTCCCCGATCGGGACGGGTTTGGACTCCGGCAGTGGGGGACATTTTGCCCATGTTGGGCGATCGACTGGCGGAAGGCGGGGCGGCGGAGCGGCTGAATGATTCCCAGGATGAACCGGGGCCAGCGTTGCCGTTTCGGGGAGGTTGGCTGGGGTGGCTGGGCTATGACCTGGCTTGGGAGGTGGAGCAGTTACCCCAATTGCGATCGGATGAGTTGCCGTTTCCCGTGGCCTTTTGGTATGAGCCAGATTGCTTTGCGGTGTTGGATCACGGGGGTGATCGGCTTTGGCTGGCGGCGACGGTGGCGGCGGATCTCGATCGGCTCGTGGCCCAGCTAGACAAAGCTGCCACAGCGCTCCCACTGGCGGAATCGTCGGGGGCGATCGAACCAACCAGCACCCTCACTCCTCAATTCACCAGCGACCAAGCCGCCTATACCGCCGCCGTTCGCCAAGCCCAAGAGCACATCCGCGCGGGGGACATTTTCCAGGCTAATTTGTCCCTGCGGTTTTCGGTTCCTTGCCCCGCCAGCGGTTGGACGCTTTATCAGGCCCTGCGCCAAATTAATCCCTCTCCCTTCGCTAGCTATTGGCAAACCCCTTGGGGCGAGGTGGTGAGCTGTTCGCCGGAACGGTTGGTGCAATTGCGCGATCGCCAGGCCAGCACTCGCCCGATCGCAGGAACCCGCCCCCGAGGGATCGATCGCCCCGCCGATTTGGCCAACGAGGTGGAATTGCTGAATCACCCCAAGGAGCGGGCTGAACATGCCATGTTGGTAGACTTGGAGCGCAATGATCTGGGGCGGGTTTGCGATTGGGGCAGCGTGCAGGTAGATGAGTTCTTGACCGTGGAGCGCTACAGCCACGTGATGCACTTGGTGAGCAACGTGGTGGGACAACTTGCGCCCGATCGCACAGCGATCGACCTGATTCGGGCCACCTTCCCCGGCGGCACGATCACCGGTTGTCCGAAGGTGCGCTGCATGGAGATCATTGAAGCCCTGGAGCCGGTGCGCCGCAGTTTGTTCTATGGCTCCTGTGGTTACCTGGACGCAGGCGGTAATTTGGATCTGAATATTCTGATTCGGACGCTGTTGATTCCCCGCACGGCGCGATCGGGGGATTCGCAATTGGGCGATCGACTGGTTTGGGGCCAGGTGGGCGCGGGGATTGTGGCTGACTCCGACCCCGATCGGGAGTGGTGGGAATCGCTCTCGAAGGCCCATGCCCAATTGGCAGCGCTGCGACGGGTGTTGGGGTTGGATGGGGCTGGCCGGGCCGAGCCGTTCCCGTTCCCTGATCCCAATCAGCCCAATTACTCAAATTAATGCAGGCTAAATCATGCAGGCTCACTGGGTTTAGTTCCAAATCCCGTTCAGCCAATCCCGTTCAGCCAATCCCGTTCAGCCAATCCCGTTGGGCGAATTTAGCAGGCCCCAACAGGGCGGAGTTTTAGACCCAAATTCTTCCGTGATAGACTGAGGCAAGCGCTGCCTAGCTATTCCCCAAGTCCCCGGCTTTGAGCCTTGGCTTTCCGCTTCGGGCTTTGGGCAACAGTGCGGCAGCCGCAAACGCTTGGGCCCCAGGCCCCACCACAGCAGCATTTCAACCTCCATTGCGTTCGGTTGCGGCTGCTGTGCGGGTGTCTAGACCCATCGCCTCCAGCCTTTGCCCACCAGCCTTTCCCGGCCAGCGGCAAGGAAAGGTCAATTGGCGCGTTGCAAGTCGGTACAGTGAACCGGCTTTTTTTATGGCCCAATGGGGATCAGTTCCCTCCATGGGTCGTGATCAGTATTGCTTTGCACTTTGATTGCTTTGCGCTCTGGCTGACCACGCCCCATGCCCTCACTCAAGGGCAATTTCTCCAACGGTGATCTTGCCGGATTCATCTCAGAGCGTCGTTACTTAGGCACGATTCTGGGGACAGATCCGCAAGCGCGATCGGCCCTGTTTCCCTTCGGGCCGGATCACTGATCACGCGGTTGGGGGCCATTGCCCGCTCTATCGTTTGGTTTCATGGCTCATCCCGCAATTCCCCGCATTTTGGAACTTGCCACCCCGATCGCCACCGATTTGGGACTGGAGATCGTGGGGGCAACCTTCCACACCAATGAAAGCCCCCCTGTTTTGCGCCTCGAACTCCGCAACCCGATCGCCGATACCAGTCTGGATGACTGCGAACGGTTGAGCCGGGCCTTGGAGCCGGTGCTCGATGAGGCGGATGCCATCCCCGGAGCCTACGTGCTGGAAGTGTCTAGCCCTGGCCTGTCGGAGTTTTTGGAGACCGATCGGGAGTTCACCTCCTTCAAGGGGTTTGAAGTCACCGTCACCACCCGCGAGCCACACAAGGGCAAATCCCTTTGGCAGGGCAGCTTGCTCGATCGCGACGCGGAAACCCTGCGCATCAACCAAAAAGGCCGAGTGATCAGCATTCCGCGCGATTTGGTGGAACGGGTGCGCCTGGCCGACGGAGCCGAGTAGCTCAGCGGCCGACCATCCTGCGCGATCGCCCCATTGCCCATCCCCACACCCGCGATCGCGCCGAATGCTTCACCACTCCCCATTCACCTTTACGAATCTTTAGGAACCCCACACCCATGTCCATGGTTCGCCTAACCGGCCTGCAAGAAATGATCGACGGCATCAGCCGCGAACGCAACTTGCCGAAAACCGCCGTTGAAGCCGCCCTGCGTGAGGCCCTGCTCAAGGGCTATGAGCGTTATCGCCGCACCCAAAGCTTGGATGTGCGCAATATCTTTGACGAAACCTACTTCGACAACTTCGACGTGGAATTGGACACGGAAGAAGAAGGCTTCCGGGTTTTGGCCACCAAGAGCATTGTGGAAGAAGTAGCCGACCCAGACCACGAAATTGCCCTCAGCGATGTACAAGAAGTGGCCGCCGAAGCCCAACTGGGCGACACGGTGATTTTGGATGTCACCCCCGATCGGGACGACTTTGGGCGCATGGCCGCCATCCAAACCAAGCAAGTGCTGGCCCAAAAGCTACGCGACCAGCAGCGCAAGCTGATCCAAGAGGAATTCCAAGAGCTAGAAAGCACGGTGCTCCAAGGGCGCATCCTGCGGTTCGAGCGCCAATCGGTCATTGTGGCCGTCACCAGCGGCTACAGCCAACCGGAAGTGGAAGCGGAACTGCCCAAACGGGAACAGTTACCCAACGACACCTACCGCGCCAACGGAACCATCAAGGTCTACCTCAAGAAAGTTTGCGAAGGATCCCAGCGGGGGCCGCAACTCTTGGTTTCCCGGGCCGATGCGGGGTTGGTGGTTTACCTGTTCGCCAACGAAGTGCCGGAAATTGAAGATGACATTGTGCGAATTGTGGCCGTGGCCCGGGAAGCCAACCCGCCCTCGCGCCATGTGGGCCCGCGCACCAAGATTGCCGTTGACACGGTGGAGCGCGATGTGGATCCTGTGGGGGCTTGCATCGGGGCCCGGGGGTCGCGAATTCAGGTGGTTGTGAACGAACTGCGGGGCGAAAAAATCGATGTGATTCGCTGGTCTCCGGATCCGGCCACCTACATCGCCAACGCCCTCAGCCCGGCCCGGGTGGTGGAAGTGCGTCTGATGAATCCCGAGGAGCGCCAAGCCCATGTGCTGGTGGGTGATGATCAGCTCAGTTTGGCGATCGGGAAAGAGGGGCAAAATGTGCGCCTGGCCGCTCGACTCACGGGCTGGAAAATCGATATTCGCGATGTGGCTAAGTACGATCGCGACGAAGAAGATGCCAAGATGGCCAGCTATCTGGCGGAACGGGAGGCAGCCCTTGCCCTGGCAGCGGCCGAAGCGGCCGATGACTTTGCAGACGAGGAACCGGAAACCGACGACTTTGCAGACGAGGACGCTGAGTTCAGCCCTGGGGAGATTGACCCATCGGCAGCCGCAGACGATGAAACAGATGATGAGTTTGATGGCGATGATCTTGGCGATGATCTTGAGGACGACCAAGAGCAGGCTCCCCTGGACTCGGCGGCGGATGCTGACGACGATGACCAAGAGGAAGATGATCAAGACAGCGATGATTCAGACCCTGATGATCTAGCCGAGAACGACTCCGCAGACGAGGACTTCGACGGCGACGATCCGGATAGCGAGGCGCTGGATCAGGAGGCCAATTGATCCCTTGCCGCCCAACTATCGCCGTTGTTTGATTTGTCGTCGGGTGGCCCATCGATCGGAGTTTTGGCGCATCGTGCGGGTGGCCCACTCCGGTTCGGTGCAACTCGACCAAGGCATGGGGCGATCAGCCTATCTTTGCCCCTGTGCAGACTGCCTACGAGCAGCCCAGCGCAAGGATCGAATCGGGCGATCGCTCAAGGCCCCTGTCCCCGACCCCCTCTATGACCTGCTTTGGCAACGGCTAACCGCCCCGGTTCCCAACCCGGACTCTCTGGGAAATCCAACCCCACCAGAGTGAACCGCCCCCATCGCACGTCATAATAGGAAGGGACTAGACGGCTCGATCGAAATGTTTCAAATGACGGTGGGCTATGATGTCGTGACGCAATAGGATTCGAGGAAACTGGATGAGCACAGGCCGCGTGAGAATTTACGATTTAGCGAGAGAACTACATCTGGAAAATCGCGAGATCTTGGTGATCTGCGAGCAACTAAACATTCCCTTCAAAAGCCACAGCAGCACCATCACCGAATCTGAAGCCGCTCAAATCCGCGCAGCCGCTCGTCAACAGTTTGCGAATCGTCCTGCGCCCTCCAGTCCTGGCCAATCCTCTGCACCCTCGGTGAATCCAGCCTCCTCCAACCCTCCTGATTTGTCCCCCTCCGATACGCCCACAGAAGGGCGCGATTCAGCACCGGCTATGCAAAAAAAGCAGCAAATTCTCGAGATTCGCAAACCAAAGCTACGCCCCAACACCGAAGGAGCAGCCCCCGAAGCCACGCCCCCCGTCAGCCGTCCTGCACCCCCGAAACTCGTTTCGCCCAAGCGGGCCGAACCCGCTCGCCCCGAAGCGGCTAAGTCTGAGGCAGCTAAGTCTGAGGCGGCCAAGCCCGAAATCGTTGCTCCTGTGAATGTCCCCGCCCAGCCGTCCGATTCGCCCGCAGCGCCCCCCGCGGCCTCGGTTGACCTGGCCCCGGCTGAACCCAGCGCCCCCCGCCGCCCCGCCGCCTCAGGCGATCGCCCCGCCGCTTCGGCAACACCGGAACCCATTGCCGAAAAGAAAGCCGAACTGAAAACCCCGCCCCGTCCCGGCACAGCGCCGCGTCCGGTCAAAAAGCCCGAGCTGGTGGGGCCGCCATCGCGGCCGGCCAAGCCCGCCGAAAGCAAGCCTGCTGAACCCCGCGCGGGTGCGCCCAGTCGCCCATCCCGCCCCACCCGGCCCGGCGAGGCCAAAGGCCCCGCAGCCGGCGGCCCTGGCAAAGGGGCCCCGCCAACCATCGTGGAGTTGCGCCGGCCGAAACCCGTGCGCCCCACCGAAGCCACAGCCGACGGTAGCGCTGACGGCACGGCCGCAGCCCCCGCGGCCAAACTGCTGGAAAAACCCACACGCCCGGCCAGCAGCGGCGAAGATTATGAAAACAAGCTGAATCGCCCGACCCTGAATCGCCCCACCAAGAAGGGCAAAGATTGGGAGGCGGAAGAGGAAGAGCGGGCCAGAATTGCCAAGGACAAGGCTGGCAAGAACAAGCGCCGTAACCAGGTGGAATTCGAAGACGAAGACGACTTCGAAGAAGATGATGAACTGATGATGGAAGGGGTGGACGGTCAGCCGGCTCCCTTCCAGGTCAGCCTATCGATCGCCCGGCCGCCGAAGCCCAAGGGTGTTACCCCGCCGAAGCCCGCTCCGCAGCCCAAACCGGTTACCAAGAAAGGGGCCTCGCGCCCGCCTCAACGGGAACGTCGGGAACAACAGGTCAAGAAGGAACGACCGGAGCTGATTACCCTCACGGAGGGTCTGACGGTGGCCGAGTTGGCCGAAAAGCTGGCCGTTCCAGAAACGGAAGTGGTGAAGCGCCTGTTCTTGAAAGGGATGGCCGTCAGTATTACCCAAACCCTCGATGTTCCGACAGCCACCATGGTGGCCGAGGAGTTGGGGGTGATGGTGGAAACCGCCGAGAAGGAATCGGAAGCCCGCAAGGTGACCGAAATGCTCGATGTGGCTGACCTGGAAAGCCTCCAGCGCCGCCCGCCGGTTGTCACGATCATGGGTCACGTAGACCACGGGAAAACCACCCTGCTCGACTCGATCCGCAAAACCAAGGTGGCCCAAGGGGAAGCCGGTGGCATTACCCAGCACATTGGGGCTTACCACGTGCAGGTGGATCAAGAGGGCGGCAGCAAGAAGGTGGTCTTCTTGGATACGCCGGGTCACGAAGCCTTCACGGCCATGCGTGCTCGGGGGGCACGGGTCACGGACATTGCCATTTTGGTGGTGGCGGCCGATGACGGGGTGCAGCCCCAAACGATCGAGGCTCTCAGCCATGCCCGCGCGGCGGAAGTGCCGATCGTGGTGGCCATTAACAAGATTGACAAGGAAGGTGCAAATCCCGATCGGGTGAAGCAGGAACTGGCCGAGCGCGGCCTTGTGCCGGAAGAGTGGGGCGGGGACACGATTATGGTTCCCGTGAGTGCCCTCAAGGGTCTCTATTTGGATGACCTGCTGGAGAACCTGCTGTTGGTGGCAGAAGTGGAAGACTTGATGGCTAATCCCGATCGCCTGGCGCGCGGGACGGTCATTGAAGCCCACCTCGATCGGGCCCGTGGTCCGGTGGCCACCCTGCTGGTGCAAAACGGAACCCTGCGAGTTGGCGACATCCTCCTCGCCGGCCCGGCTCTGGGCAAGGTGCGGGCGATGATTGACGATCGTGGTCATCGCGTTGATGCCGCCACTCCTTCCTTCGCCGTTGAGGTGTTGGGTCTGAGCGAAGTTCCGGCCGCTGGGGAAGAATTTGAAGTCTTCGCCAACGAAAAAGATGCCCGGGCGATCGCCTCTCAGCGCAGCGACCAACAGCGCCAAAGCCGTCTGCAACAGGCCATGGCTTCCCGTCGCGTTAGCCTCACCAGCATTTCTGGTCAGGCACAAGAGGGCGAGCTGAAGGAACTGAACCTCGTGCTCAAGGCCGATGTACAAGGCTCCCTGGAAGCCATTCTGGGATCTTTGCAACAACTGCCCCAAGACGAAGTGCAAGTGCGCGTGTTGTTGGCTGCACCGGGTGAAATTTCCGAAACGGATATTGATCTGGCTGCCGCCAGTAGCGCCGTGGTTGTGGGCTTTAACACCACCCTCGCGCCTGGTGCTCGTCGCTCCGCCGATGAAGCGGGCATTGATGTCCGCGAATACAGCGTGATCTATAAACTGCTGGACGACATCCAAGCCGCCATGGAAGGGATGCTCGATCCGGAAGAGGTGGAAGAACCGCTGGGTCAAGCGGAAGTTCGGGGCGTGTTCCCGGTGGGTCGCGGCACGGTGGCCGGTTGCTATGTGCAGTCGGGCAAGCTGATTCGCGATTGTCTGCTGCGGGTGCGCCGTGGCAAGGAGTTGGTGTTCCAAGGTCGCATGGATTCGCTGAAGCGGTTCAAGGAAGACACCAAGGAAGTGAACAGCGGCTACGAGTGCGGTGTGAACTCCTCGGGCTTCAACGACTGGCAAATGGGCGACATCATCGAGGCTTACCGCCTGGTGGCCAAGCGTCGCACCCTGTCCCTCTAGGACATTTTCGGAAGGTTAATCAGCGAAGCAGTGGACTGATTCGCTGAGGGCGATCGAGTTCATAGTCCGATCAATTCCGGTTCGATCGCCCCATCACCCTTGATCTGGGTTTTCATCAGCCCCGACTAGTCACTAACCACGTGCTAATCGGGGCTGATTCTTTTGTCTGGCATCACAGCCCGATCGCATCGGGTCTGTTAAAACTGACGAAATAGTCCAGCGGGGAAACCGAAACCCAAGGTGGCTCTGGATCGTCATTGAGCCATTCTGAGCCTGCTGATTATTTTTGCTGTTTTTGATTGCTTTGAATGATTACGCTCTACACTGCTCCGTCCCGTTGGGGGCTGGCTAGCGTCAGTCCGGCTTGCATGGAATTGGAAACTTGGTTACGAATTGCCGAGTTACCCTACCAAACAGCCTTAGCCACCGCTCAGGATCTGGCTCAGGCCCCCTATGGCAAAATTCCTTTTATTGAAGAAGCAGGGCAAAAATGGGGCGACACCGCGTTAATTATTGAGCGCTTTCGCCAAACCCAAGGTGTTGATTTGGAAGCTGGTTTGAGCCAGGCTGATCGCGCGATCGCCCTAGCTTTCCGTCGCCTGATTAAGGAACATCTCTACTGGGGTGGAATTGCGATTCGCTACCGCGATGAAGAAAACTGGCAAGACTATCAAAACTTAGTCTTGACTCTGGTTCCCAGTCACTGGAGCAAGGCCCAGAGCGTGGCCTTTGCGGAGAAATTTCGCCAAAGCATTCTGCAACAGATGACGCAACAGGGCCTGGGCCGACTGAGTGACGCTGATTTATATCAACTTATTGCGGCGGATTTGCAGGCCCTTTCGGATTTTCTGGCCGATAAGCCCTTTTTTATGGGCGATCGCCCAACCACGCTGGATGCCACAGCCTACGGTCACATTGGGAATTTCATTGAGCCACCCTATTCCAGCCCGATCGTGGACTTTGCCCGCCAAAAACCCAACCTCTGCGACCACTACCAGCGCATGTCAGCACGCTTTTTTGCCGACAGGGAGACCGAGCAGAAAGCGTCTATGCTGGTTACAAAGCTTGCCCAGCCGTTGGATAGCGCCTTAGCCGAAGAAGCAGGGCCGATCGGGTTGTCCATGAATGAACTTTGATGAATGAATTTTGATCAAACCAGCCGTCATTCAACTGGCCGTAGTCCAATAAGTTTGGGTCTGGACTAGCCTTGATGAAACCGGTCTTGATTAAAACAGCCTTGATCCAACTGGCTTTCATTCAACCGGCTGAGCAACTAACACACAGAACGAATCAAACAGAGAGGGAAGGAGGTCGATCGTGCAGGGGCCAAAACGCGATCCGTATCTTTGGGTGCATTTGGCGGGGTTGGCAGCGCTGCCCCTCTGTGCGGAGTTGTGTTTACTGGGGTTGGCGGCGGGGGATCCTCTGCTGCCAGGTGGCTGGGACTGGCTGTTGGTGGGGCTGTTGGGAACTGCTCCGATCGTGGCCATGCAGTGGTTGCGCCCGTTTTATCCCTTTTCGGTTTTGCTGGTGAGCCTGCGGGCCGATCGCCTCAACGAAACTCAGCAACGAATTTTGCAACGCTGGGCCGGCTGGGAAACCAAGGCGATCGCGCTGGTTGCGTCCCTTTTGGTGCTTTGGGCTTTGCAACGGCTGGATCAACTCTCCCCCTTGGCGGCGGAAATTGCCCCCCTGGATCAACGGGCGATCGGGCTGTTGGTGGTGTGGTTGGGAGCGCTTTTGGGCAGCCTGCTGCTCACCGTTGCCCTCGTGTCTTTGTGGGTGTTGCTCACTCCGCAGACCGCCTTCAGCGAGATCGAGCCTTTTCCCGTTGGCAACGTTCCCAGCAGCTTCCTGCGCCTCAGTATCCGGCTCACCAAAGTCTTACCAGATTTGGAAAATGCCCCAGTGGCCGCGCCCGCCAAGGTTCCTGAACCAGAGTCAGCAACGCCCCCAGAAACCACCAATGCGCCCCAGGAAGAGGCCGCCGCGATCGCCCCGGAGAATCTCCCGATTTCTGACGATCCCGAGCCACTGGATGCCACCGAGCCAGTGAGCACGGCTGAGCTATTGGCTACTTCTGAATTAGTGACGGATTCGGCGGCCGTTGAGGAGAGCGAGTCTCCTGAGGCGATCGAGTCTACGGAATCTGAGCCGATCGCAAGCACTCCTAATGAGCCTGAGTCGATCGAGTCTACGGAACCTGAGCCGATCGAGTCTACGGAACCAGACTCCACCGAACCAGAACCCACCGAAGCGACCAGCAATCCCGAAACAGCAAACCAAGCCACCGATGATGATGATTGGGGCGATATGGTCAGCGATAGCGACAACCACAGCGATGGCGGTAATGATGGCGATGGCCACTAGGTTCAGGGCATCGGTTTAAACAGTTTGGTTGAACAAAAAGTTGAACAAAAGCAAAACCCGACCTAGCACAATGCCAAGTCGGGTTTTGAGCAAGTTAATTCGTCGGCTTGTTAACCAGACAACCGGTTTTTAGATCACCAGTTTCTGATTAGCAATCAGTGATTAACCGTAACGGAGTGGAGCTGGAGGGAGTCGAACCCATCGTCCGCACCAAGTAGTTATACCTTGTTCATTCACAGGCTTAGTCTCGTTGACCCTTGAGACGGGGACCACTACTTAATCCCTAGCGGTAGGATGCCTCGATTAAAGTCTTTGCTAGCAGGCCAACCGAAGAAGACCGGACAGCGCATCCGTTGGGGTTAAACTCGGTGACCTTAACGGAGTCGGACAGCGAGTGCTCAACCGTCTAGTTAGAGGTGTTACAAAACTTAGGCAACAGCCACAGTCTTGCGAGCGAAAGGAACGATGTTGTTCGCATCTACTTTTTTGAGCCATTGATTTACGAGAGTTAGCCCGCTCTCGGCCTGCATCACTCAGTACCTGTTCCCAGCACGTCGAAACCGTGACAGCCCCGTGGTGTTAGCAGTGTTTTCCAGCGTTCTTAGGGTTGCGATCGCCCCAAGCTAGGTTTGGCGACGGCCATTCCAGGAGGGCAACGGCAAACTAAGTTGAGCTTTCAGGAATCAAGGCATTAATTAGTGCATTCCCAATTAATTTGTTCCTCGGCGCTCTTGAGCTGGCTGCTATGGGAGTAGATAACCATCGTTGAATGCTCCTGTATTCTATCGCGATTGGCGGGCGATCGGGCAAGGGCAATTGGGCGATCGGGGCGAAATTTCCCTACTTGTGGCTACGGTTTTGCGCCCTGGAAAGCTGCTAGCCCAAACGCGAGCCAACTGACAATGAGACCCACGCCCCCGATCGGGGTAATGACACCCAAAATTTTGGGCGCGCCGAAACTGAGGGCATAAAGGCTGCCACTGAACAGCACCATCCCCAACAGGGCAGACACCCCGGAGATCGGGAGGCTCGGGGCCACGGGTTTGGGCATCGCGCCCATCGCCACCGCAACCATCCCCAACAGCAGCGCATGGATGAGTTGATAGCGGGCAGCCGTTTCAAAAATCGC
Source organism: Limnothrix sp. FACHB-1083 (assembly GCF_014696485.1). NCBI lineage: Bacteria > Bacillati > Cyanobacteriota > Cyanophyceae > Pseudanabaenales > Pseudanabaenaceae > Limnothrix > Limnothrix sp. FACHB-1083. The sequence continues at coordinate 104,902 of NZ_JACJQD010000013.1, forward strand.
CAAGGCGCGATCGCTCAGTTTTTCCGCTAGCACATGGCTGCCGAAGGCCCCAGCCGCCACCGCCATTGCTCCTAAAAATCCAGCCCCGCCTAAAAACCAACGTTCCATTTGATTCACACCAGATTTATTGACACCAGAATTATTGACACCAGATTTTCTTGACACCGAATTTTAATGAATTCGGCCTTCCCTTAATTCCGAAAGCCATACTCAAGCACAAAGAAATCGGGATGAAAGCCAGCCAAAGGCTCTCGCAATTTAACCAATTCAGATTCAGGGCCGTGAATTGCTAGGCAGAACCTAGGCAGAACCGTGATGAATTGCCATGATCTGATCCGCAGCCCGTTGACCTGATCGATAGGCTCCGTGAACCGTGGCCGCATGATTGCGAGAGGTGGCTTCCCCAGCAAAAAACAGGCGATCGGCCACGGGTTTGGTCAGTTGACCGCGATCGCTCAAGGTCGCCCCCACTCGCAGGAAGGAATAGGAGCCGCCCGCAAAGGGATCGCGCCCCCAGCGAGTCACCCAAACCGCCGTTGGGTCAGGAATTTTGGGGCCAAACATCCGTCGCAGAGCCTTGAGGGCACTGGCGGCCTGTTGCCCGTCGCTGAGAGCTTCCAGCTCGCGGCCCTGTTGAGCCGCATTAAACCCCAGCAAAATGGGGCGATCGCTGACCCGCTGGAAATTCACCCACTCATTCCACAGACCCGGCGGATCGGAAACAAACCCGATCCAATCCGGCTCTGAGGGCCAAAAGGAGCGAGGGAATTCTAAATAGATTTTGTTCAGAATGCCCATTCCCAGTCGATTGATGGCGCTTTGGTGGGTCTCGGGCAGGGCTGGGGCAAAGGTCACTTGACCCGACTGCAACACCCCGATCGGCAAGGTCACCACGGCTGCGATCCCAACCCATTCGCCGCGATCGGTGGTGATTTTGACTCCCTGTTGATCATGCTCAATTCGGCGCACCACCTGGTTGAGCTGCAATGTCAAACCACTGGATAAGCGACGGGCGATCGAGTCGTAGCCGGTGGGGAACAGCACATCTGCCCCCTCAAAACCGTCGCCCGCATCCCACTCATTGGCCGATAGCTCCGCCATCGATCCGGCATATTCATGCTCGATCGACCCCTTCAGCAATGTCCAAACCGCCCGTTCATCCTCGGCCGTGAGGTTAGCCCGCTGAACCAAGGCTTGCAAGTCCGCTAGCAGTGGGCGATCGGTGGAACGCTTTTCCCGCAACCGGTTCTGTTGAGCCAACACCTGCTCTAACACCTGCTCTAGGCGATCATGCCGGGCATCATCCACTAACCGACCATCCCAGTCATAAAGCCACTGATTTTCGGCATCCGTGGCCACGGTGGGAATTTGCCACTGCTGAGCCAAGGCGGTGATCGGATTGCCCTGGATGCCATGGATCCAACTGGCTCCCAAATCCAGCGCCACCCCCTTCAGGGCCGAGGGTCGCAAAGACCACAAACGCCCCCCGACCCGATCGCGCCCCTCCAGCACCACCGGATCCCACCCGCGCGATCGCAACTGACGGGCCGCGGCCAACCCGGCAATTCCCGCCCCAATAATCAAGACCCGGCGGGACGATTCAGCCTGCGTTAGCCCTGTCATTGATGGAGATTGTGGTGATGGGACTTGTTTGGATGACGATTGTTGAGCATTCAGCCCCCATCCCTGACCGCAACTCACCAAACTAGCACCGGCCGCACCACCCAGCATTAACCGCAAGAATCGATCGCGCTTCATGGCCAACGCGCCACCCTTTGCCGCTTGTTTTTTTCCAGGATAGGCCGCCAACTCCAGACCTGGATTAGCCCTCTCCCAGTTGACCAGAGGCAATCAACGGCAGCTTCTAGCCATCTCCATTAATCTTCCTGAATTACCCACTGATTCCCATGATTCGGGCCCGGTAATTGGGTTACCATCGAAGACCCGCGCTTGCATTGGGTCCGCTCTGCCATGTATCGTCCCAATCCAGAAAAAAAGCCGCTACGTAGAGCGCTGTTACTGCAACGCCAGGTTATGCCGCAAAACAAATGGCACAACCTCAGCACGGCCCTGCGCGATCGGATCCAGTCCCTCCCAGAGTGGCAAACGGCACAGGTGATTTTTGCCTATGTGAGCCATCGTTTGGAGCCGGATATTTTGCCCTTGGCGCACACGGAGTTGGGACGCAACAAAATTTGGGTGTTGCCCCGTTGCCAAGGGGAATTGCTGATTTGGCATCGCTGGCAACCAGGCGAACCGCTGGAACCGGGGGCCTATGGGGTTCAGGAACCCGCTAGCGATGCGCCCGTGGTGGAACCAACGGCGGCGGATTTAGTTTTGGCCCCCTGCGTTGGGGCCGATCGCCTGGGCTATCGGCTAGGCTACGGGGGAGGATACTACGATCGACTGTTGGCGGAGGTGCGCTCCAATACCCACACGATCGGCGTATGTTTCGACTTTGCCCTATTGGACGCGCTACCCACGGATCCTTGGGATCGGCAATTTGAAGCCTTTTGCACCGAAAGCCAGGTGATTCACCCCCAATCCCACGGCCCCACCCAAATTCGGATCACGATCAAACTTTTTGCCGTCTATCAAGAAACATTCGGCAAATCAGAGCTGATTTGGGAATTGCCCGCTGGCATCACGGCCGGTGAAGTTTGCGATCGGATGATCCAAAAACATCCCAACCTGGAACATTGGCGAAACATGACCCGCTTCGGCATTAACTTTCAGTTTGTGCCCGATAGTACCCTGCTGCGGGATGGGGATGAACTGGTTTTAATTCCACCGGTCAGCGGCGGTTAATTGTTCCATTGTGATTTCCAAGTTGGATCGTGCCTGACTCAGTCATGCTGGGTCAGGCGCAGTATTGATGCGATTAATGCGTCTGAAATCCTTTGTCTGCTTCCAGTCAGGGAATTTTGAATTCCATCCCTTCACGAGCCAGGAAAGAATCGGGCGATCGCTCCTTCAGTTGCCGTTCCACTTCATCCAGAAAATCATCACTGTGGTTTGGCTCGTGGTGAAAGACCGCCAGATGCTTTACGCCCGCCACTTCCGCCAACTTGACTCCCTCTTGCCAAGTGGAGTGACCCCAACCCACCTTGGACGATCGGGGGTTGTTGTATTCCTCATCGGTGTACATGGCATCGTAAATCAGCACGTCTGCCTCACGAGACAGTTGCACCACGTGCTCATCCATTCGATCGGGCAAATGCTCCGTATCCGTGGCATAGACTACCGTTTTTCCGTTCCAGGTAATCCGGTAGCCCATGGCTCCGTTGGGATGGTTGAGCAGCCCCGTCTCAATTTCAATATCCCCATCCACCACAAACTGATCCCCAGCCGTTAGGTCATAAAAATCGACCTCCGCCTTGATCTGTCCCACGGGAATTGGGGAATGGGGATTCAGAATTCGATCGCAAAAATGATGTTTCAGCGGCTCGCCCGTATTCGTTTGGCACCCGTACACCGTCAGCCGATTGCCCGGCGTGAACAGGGGCGCGAAGAACGGCACACCCTGAATATGATCCCAGTGGTAATGCGTGAAAAACAGAAAAGCATCCAGCGTTTCGCCAGGAGCCATTGACTCAGCCAAAGACCGCAGGCCCGTACCGCCATCAAAAATTAAGCGCCGCCCGCCAACACACAACTCCACGCAGGACGTGTTGCCGCCATACCGCACAGTGGACTTGCCCGGTGCAGGAATGCTGCCTCGCACGCCCCAGAAACGGACTAGAAAATCGGGTGAAAGCGCAATCTCCATATTGCCTACATCAAACAAGACCGGAGCAAGCAGATCCGGATTGGACGGGCTAGGTGATCGCAATTCTCTTAGTGAGTGCAGCACCAAGGCACTGACCCAATCGAGCAACTGAGTATTCTCTAGCCAGGGTTATCGAGCTGCGCGATCGGTTGAAAAGCCTAATCGCTGCGGATCTGAGTTGATCACTAACACTAAGTTGATCACTGAGCTGATCGTGACTGATCGTGCGGATCGAGGGTTTGCTGAGAATGCTTAACGCAAATTGCCCGATGCTATGAGGCAAACTTATGGCCCCAGAACACCTCCTGTTGAGCCTAGCATAGACCGCGAGGATGGGCACTAACTACCTAGTTCCATTCCCGATCGCGCTGTTCCGTGCAAATTATCGGGAGCCGGCCAAAATCTAGCGCATGTTTGCACCAAAGCTCAGATTTTGGCCATCCCACCCTAACCTTCAACCCAAAATTGGCTCGATCGCCAGCATCAAAAAATTCCAGCAATCGAAACAATTGAACCCCAACTTTCTGATCGGGCGCTGGTTCCGTGCTTCTTCTGGCGCTGCAACAAGCCTACGGATTAGCCACCGGTTTGCTGGAGTTGGCTTCCTCCGATACTTCCTGGGTCACCAAAACCGCACAGGGACAATGGTGCAGCACATAGTTACTGACACTACCCATGAATAGCTCACTCAGCGTCGATTGACGACGATGCCCCACCACCACCAAATCCGCTTCCCAGGTGTGGGCAAGCTGACAAATGACCTTACCGGGCGAACCGTGGTTTTGCGACCACTCGGCAGGAATTTGGCGTTCTGCGGCCACGTCGGCCAAAATTTTGAGCTGTTGTAGATTTTGGTCAATATAGGACTGCCAAGCCTCGTGATAGCGCTGCAACAAAGCATCATCAGGCAGAAAAGCCGGCACAAAAAATAAATCGTCGCCGGGGGGCATAGGGGCATTGCCTTCGCCGGGAAACAGCACATGCAGCAACATGACCGACGCGCCTAGTTTTTCAGCCAGGTCAATCCCCTGACGAAAAGGAGCATGGTCAACGGAAGGATCTTCAATGGCAATCAAAATTTTGTGATACATGGCTAGGCTCCTTGAAGGCTGGCTGGGATCAAAAAAGCGGGCCGCGTCAGCCAGAGTTAACGAGGGATCGCTGTAAATCAAAACCGGGGCCGTCCCAGAATGATCAGCGATCGCCGAATTTAGTCATACCAAAAAATAGTTAAGTGCTTGTTAAGTTTCAGGCTGAATTAGAAACCATCTCTAGTGTCTCTGATTCTCAATTCAATGTCTAGAAGTTGCCATATTTATTGATAATTCCATGAGCAGCAAGTTCTATTATTTTGTAGTCAATTAAATTTATCAATAAATTCACCATCTGGGTTATTGTTTATTTTTTGATTAATGAGATGCGTTTTATTTTTTATCTTGGCTATTTTTGAATCCACATTCAAATTCAGATGCGAATCAATATTTTCTACCAGGATATAATTTAAGGCTATAGTCTGGCGAGAATTTTTGACCCCATTGAATTTCTTCTTCAAGAAAAGCTCGGTCTTTTATGAAGATTAATGGCAATTAGAAGCCTCTAAAACAGTAGGGATCAGCAAGAATGATGGAAATCCTTGAGCTGTGAAATAGCCGATCGCCCTCGTGCTATGAGCGAGCTTCTAGGTCGGCTTCCGCTTCCAGGGCGATCGCTTGCAGTTGATCCAACCGTTGGGGATCGGCAGGGATCCACAAACCGCGCTGATGGGCTTCTAGCAAACGCTCTGCCATATCCCGCAGGGCCCAGGGATTTTTCTGGCGCACAAAGTCCTGAACAGTGCGATCGAGCAGATAAGCCTCTGCCACACCGTCATACATGAAGTCTTCGACACAGCGAGCCGTGGCATCGTAGGCAAACAGATAATCGAGGGTAGCGGCCATTTCAAAGGCTCCCTTGTAGCCGTGGCGCATGGCGGAGGCGATCCATTTGGGGTTCACAACGCGCGATCGATACACTCGGGCAATTTCTTCCGCAAGCGATCGGGTGCGGGGGCGATCGGGTTGCGCATGGTCTCCAAAATAGACGGTGGGTTGTTGCCCGGAAATGACGCGCACGGCGGCCGTTAAGCCCCCTTGAAATTGATAGTAATCATCGGAGTCTAAAAGGTCATGCTCGCGGTTATCTTGGTTCTGCAAAACCACTTGCATTTCCCGTAATCGCTGCTCAAAGGCTTCCGGGGCCGATCGCCCGATTGGGGCCGCCAGGCCATTGCTGGGTGCATCGCCGCTGACGGGGCCCGAACGACCCGCGCAACTGTAGGCATAGCTGCTCCAGTTCAGATAGGCCCGGGCCAAGTCCTGGTCGCTTTGCCAGTTTTGAGCCTCAATCAGGCCCTGAAGGCCTGCGCCGTAGGCTCCAGGCTTGGAACCAAAGATGCGGTAGTGGGCGCGGGTGCTGGCCTGCTCCTGGGTCAGGCCGCTGGCTTGCCATTGGGCGGTTTCCTGACGCACACGCTGGGCGATCGGGTTGTCGGCGGCGGCTTCATCCAACGCGGCAACCAGGTAAACCGCCCGATCGAACAGTTCAATTAGGTTGGGAAAGGCATCCCGAAAAAAACCAGAAATTCGCAGGGTCACATCCACCCTGGGCCGCCCGATCGCGGACAGGGGCAACACTTCCACCCCCACCACCCGCCGCGCCGCCCCGTCCCAGCGGGGCCGCACCCCCAACAGCGCCAACGCTTCCGCTAAGTCATCGCCTCCGGTGCGCATGGTGGAAGTGCCCCAAACCGACAGCCCGAGAGTGGTTGGATAATCGCCATTTTCCTGAACATAGCGTTCAATCAGGGTGTCGGCGGCCTTACGCCCCACTTCCCAAGCGCTTTCCGTGGGCAGAGATCGCAAATCCACCGAGTAGAAATTGCGGCCGGTGGGCAACACGTCCGCGCGGCCGCGGCTGGGGGCCCCCGATGGCCCCGGCGGCACAAATTCGCCATTGAGTCCCTGCAAGAGCCGATCGATTTCCTGGGGAGTTTGGCGCAAGGCGGGCAGGAGCCGATCGCGCACCCAAGCCAAAGCCTGATCCGTGTGGGATCCCACGGACGGCCAGGGGCGATCGGCAATGAGGGCCGCCACGGCTTCGCTGGCCTGGGTTTCCAGAACGGCGATCGCGTCTCCCAAGGTGCGGCAGGTGGCTAGGTGGGGCCAGCGATCAACCTCCGGCAACGGATCGCCCCAATCGGCCGTGAGAGGATCGAAGCTCAGTTGCCAATCTTGGGCGATCGCCCGCGTCAGGCCTCCTTGGCCGCCTTGGGCAGAACGGGCGATCGCCACGGTCAAATCACGCAATTGATCGCCCGTGGGACAATGCCCAAAAATATGCAAGCCATCCCGAATTTGGGCTTCCTTCAGTTCGCAAAGATAGCCATCCAGAGCGGCGATCAGATCTTCAATGGCTGATTGGTTTTCGAGAACGATCTGAGCTGAGTTTGATCCCTGAGTTAAGGAATAATTAGCAGCTCCTAGTTTGATTTTGAGATCCCGATCGAGCTGATTATCTTCAATCAGTTTCAATAATTTAGGAGCGATCACCCGAGTTCGCTTGGGATCTAAACTTTGCGCTTCATAATATTCATCAATCAGGCCCTCAATTAAGCTCAAATCGCCATACAGTTCTGCCCTAGTTAACGGTGGGGTTAGGTGATCTAAAATTACCGCTTGGGCCCGTCGTTTGGCTTGCGAGCCTTCACCGGGATCATTCACAATAAATGGATAAAAATGAGGAACTGGCCCAAGGGCAATTTCCGGGAAGCAATTCTCTGAGAGAGCAATGCCTTTTCCGGGCAACCATTCTAAATTGCCATGCTTCCCAAAATGGATGATCGCTTGAGCGGCAAATTGCGATCGCAACCACTCATAAAACGCCAAATATTCATGGGTGGGTTCCAAGTCTGGCGCGTGGTAGTTCAAACTAGGATCCCGATCGTATCCTCGGGCCGGTTGAATGCCCACAAAAACCTTGCCCCATTGCAACCCTGAAATGGGAATCACCGGCTCTTTTTCAATCACCGTTTTGGGAAACCATTGCTCATGATCCGGTTTCGGATTGGCCAGGGATCCCCAGCGTTGATTGATTGCCCTTTGCACCTCGATCGGCAAGGTTTCAAACCAGGTTTGGTAGTTCGTGAATGATAGATATTGACGAATGGATCGCCCTGTCCAGCCCTCAGGATCATTGGTCGTTCCTTGGGTCAGTTGCTGAATGAGTTGGTCACCAGTTTTTGGCAATTGTTCTAAATCACCCAAGTCATAGCCCGATCGCGCCAAAGCCCACAGAAAATCAACACAACTTTGGGGCGTATCCAAGCCAACACCATTGGCCAAGCGCCCATCTCGATTTGGATAATTGGCCAACACAATGGCGATCGGGCGATCGCCAGGAGCCGATCGCCGCAACTGCACCCAATTAGCCGCCAGTTTTGCCACAAAATCCAAGCGATCGGGAATGGGTTCAAGCGCGATCGTTTCTGTTTCTAAATCTCGATCGCGCTGTTGCACCGATTTGCAAGCCACCAGCCGAGTTGCCACCCGACCGTCCACCTCCGGCAGCGCCACCTGCATTGCCATATCTCGAGGGGATAACCCTTGCTGGTTGGTGAGCCATTGATCTTGGGTTCCGCTGCTCAAAATAATTTGCAAAACAGGCACATTTAACCGCTGCCAAAGGGAATGGGGTTGCGCCTGGCCAAGGGTAGATTGGGCCTTGGTGATTGCAAATCCCGTTGAAGCCAATAACAGATCGATCGCCTGAGATTCCAGAGCGGAACCCACTTCTTCCTGAATATCCGAATCTTGCAACGAAGCCACGTAAATGGGCACTGGTTGCAAATTCACCGCCAACAGGGCATGGCATAGTTGATCGATCGCCGCTAAGTTTCCCGCTTGATAATAGGCTCGATAAAATAAAATTCCAACAATTCCAACGGTTCCAATCGGTTTAGAAACTGATGAGCTTTCAAGGGCATTATTTTTAGGATATTGGTAAAGCCCCCAACGTTCGATCGGCTGAGGGTTGGGAGGTTGATATTGCGTTTGAAAATAGGTATCTGATAACTTCAAGAGCGCATTTTGAACATTCTCTACACCACCTTCATTCAAATAGCGCCAAATCTGGTCACACAAACTCAAGGGAGCCGTTGAATGGGAAACCAAGTCAGGATCTGGGCGATCGTCTCCGGGCAAAACCAACAGCCCAATGCCCGATCGCTCAGCTAGATCTCGCACCACCTCTAGCCCGTAGCTCCAATAGGCACGGCCCCCCAACAAGCGCAAAACAATCACCTGCGCTTGCGACAAAACGTCCTCAGCATAGGTATCGATCGTCAGTTGCTGTTGCAGTTGCAAGAGGTTAGTGGCGCGGATGGCTGGAAAATTTTCCGGCAGCGATCGACGGGCGATCGACAGCGTTTGAATATCCGTATCTTTGGCCGTCAAAACAATGATCGGAGCCGGAGTTTGCTCAACAAAAATAACGCCTTCTGTATTCGGTTCCCAGCCACCGGGCAACGCAGCAATCCTATGCATTGGTCTTTTGGTCGTCGTGAGCGCTAGTGGAACAATGAGCAGCGTTTAGACAAGAGCGTTTAGACAAGAGCGTTTAGAAAATTGGGCAACTTAATCCCGTTCGATCGCATCGGCCCTTAAAATTTCAAGGCGATCTTTGATTCGTCTTGCCAAAGACCGATCTTAGTCCTGGGTTCGTTCAATCTTTCATCGATTTAGTTGGAGCCATGGCCGGACATAGTAAATGGGCAAACATTAAGCGCCAAAAGGCCCGGGTGGATGCGGTGCGCGGCAGTGTCTTTACCAAACTGTCGCGGGAGATTATTGTGGCGGCCCGCAGTGGTGCGGATCCTACCGGTAATTTCCAACTGCGAACCGCGATCGACAAGGCCAAGGCGGCCGGCGTGCCCAATGCCAACATCGATCGGGCGATCGCCAAGGGAGCCGGTCGGCTGGCGGGGGAAGGGGCGGAACTGGAAGCCATTCGCTATGAGGGCTATGGCCCCGGTGGCGTGGCCGTACTGATTGAAGCCCTCACGGACAATCGCAACCGCACCGCTGCTGACCTGCGCGTGGCCTTCAGCAAAAACGGCGGTAACCTGGGGGAAACCGGCTGCGTGGGTTGGATGTTTGAAAACAAGGGCGTGGTCACCATCGTGGGCGAGGCGATCGAGGAAGATGCGCTGCTGGAAGCCTCGATCGAGGGGGAAGGAGAATCCTATGATCCCTTCTCTGGCCAAGACCAAAAGGGATTTGACCTCATGGGGTTTGAAGTCAAAACAGCCCCAGATAACTTGGAAAATTTGGAATCGGTGCTGAAGGCGCGTGGCTTTCGGGTGTGGCAATCGGAAACTCGTTGGTTTCCCACCAACACCGTCGCCGTGACCGATCGCGATCAAGCCAAAGCCCTGATCAAAATGATGGACGCGATCGAAGACTTAGACGACGTACAAAGCGTCGCCACCAACTTTGAAATGGCCGACGACCTGATGGCGGAAGTGATGGCTTAGGCGATCGGCCCCACAACCGGGGTGATCGCAGGCGAGCATGGGCGATCGCTCAGGAGTCAGACTAAACCCCATCGCTGACCCGATCGGACTGTTCGATCCACTAGCCTGTAGTCCACTGGCCTGTAGCCCTATAGCCTGTAGTCCTAGTTTTTGAGCCTGTAGTCCTAGTTTTTGGATTGGGACTCTTCCCGAGGGGGCAACGTCGCCAACAGCACCAGGCAGTTTTTGCCATCCACCTGCAACCGATATTCCACCCGATCCATCAGCCGGTTCAAAATCAACCAGCCATAGCCATTTTCCTGCTTGGCTTCCGGCACTGGCGGCAGGTAGTTATCCAAACTGAAGCCCTGGCCGCGATCCCAAATCTCGATCGCCAGCTCCCGATCCTGCACCTCCACCGACATCTCCACCGGCAGGTGGGGGCGATCCTTGTGGGCATGGCGCACCACATTGGAATAGGCCTCCGCCAACACCAGCCGCAGACGGTTCGACTGGCGGGCCCAATCCACTCGATCGCCTAGCTCAATTTCCAGGGAACCGAGTAACCACTGCTCAACAATGGTTAGAAACTTCAAGTTGCTTGGGACTTGGATTTCAGTTCTCATCGGTTTACAGAACCTCCAGCAGCAGTAGGGTCTGGTCGTCTTCTTGCTCGTCGGGCGCAACCTGTTGCAAGGTCGCCAACAAGCGCTTGAGATCAAACGGGCTTCCTTGTTGCTTCAACAGTTCCCACAGGCCCTCCTGTTGCAACATTGAACCGTTCACCAAACTTGTTCCCGGGAGTTGTATGTTCGCCACTGTTGCTTCCGTAATTCCGTCACTAGCCATCAGCAGAGCCTCCCCTGGCTCTAGAGTCTGTTCCCCCCCCGTACCTTTCCACTCCGGCAAGATACCCAGCGGCACTCCCCGAGCCTTGAGATAGGTTGGCTCAATTTCCTTGAGATCGCCACCGGCCAGGACTTTTTCCTGAACCACCTGGGGCGACCAAACCACGGGGTAGACGTGACCCGCGTTGGCATAGCTCAAGCGTCTCGTGCTGGGAGTGTAGCGTGCTAGGGCAATCGTAATGAATCGATTGCTATTAAACAAATTTTCAAACAGGGCCCGATTCAGCCGCCGAATCGCTTCATCTGGCTCCGGAGACTCTGCCCGAGCCAGCTCTTGGCGCAAAACAGAGATCGAACTGGCCATAAATAGGGCCGCCGGAACCCCCTTTCCGGACACATCCCCAACCGCTAACCACACATCCCCCTGAGGATGGATAAAGACTTCAAAAAAGTCGCCCCCCACCTCGCGCGCGGGCTGGCATTCCGCCTGCACACGCACCCCGAGAACTTCTGGCCAATGTTGGCGCAACAAGTCTGCCTGCACTTGCCGCGCCACTTCCAATTCCATGCGGAACTGCTGGGTTTGGGCTTCGGTGCGCTGATACAGACGGGCTTGGGAAAGGGCCAAGGCCGCCTGTTCTGTTAGCTCCGAAATCAGCGCCACTTCATCGGTTTGCCAGCCGGGTTGTCCTTGGCGCACCAGGGACAACAGGGCCAAACATTCCTGTTGATAGACCAAAGGAATGAGCAACTCATCGATGGCTCCCCCTGGGCTGTCGCTGCCATCGGTGTTGACTTGGGTTTGCTGAATGGTCAAGTGCTCCAGGGCCGCTTGCACCGGATCCCGCAATTGCCCGTCTTCATGGGTCAGGCTCCAGTCATCCCGATCGAGTGGGTAGCGCAGGGGTTCTCCTTTGGCTTGCCCCCCTTCCACGGGCTGCAACAAGGCGCAATGGGCGTTCAGGGTGGTGGTGATGGTCTGGGCGATGGTGGGCAACATGCTGTCGTAATTCAGGGATTCCCGAATTGCGCTCATCATGGCGTTAAACAGGGATTCGCGGCGCAGGGCCCGGTTTAACTCGTTCGTGCGGCGCTTAACCACACGATAGGTTTCGGCCGCTTGGTTCACGACGGATTTGAGTTCGTCGGGACTCCAGGGCTTTGTCAGATATCGGAAAACTTTACCGGAGTTGATGGCTCCTACGAGGTCTTCTACGTCGGTGTAGCCGGTCAGAATAATACGGAAGGTTCGATACAACAAATCGAGGTTATCCGGTTCGTCATCAACCACCATCAATTTGAGTTTTGTTTCTGCTCTTGGTGTGGTTTGGACGACTAAGCTCATCGCGTGCTCCACTTGCACTGCTGGACAGGGTTGGCGGGGGTCGTGGGGGTGACCCCAGGGATGGGGATGGGCATCGGGTTAGGTTTTTGCAAACAAGGTTACCCGATCGACAAAGGGGGCTAGAAAGGAGGCTAGTTTTTATTACTTAGCCTTTTCGATTCTGACGACCATGATCCGGTTGATCGCGCCATTCCTGAGTGAGGAATGGGCCGCTTCCAAGCTGGGAAGAGAATTGATCTTCGGGACTGGTGTAGCGATCGATACAAGTGGGCCAAGGCTCACTCGGGACAAGGGGGAATTCCCACGTTCTACCCTAGCCTACCCGATGTGCTGAAACACTGGGCGTGAAATCCTAGACACAAACCAACTGATTCAGCCCATGCCCTGGCCGTTGACGAATCAATGACTAGATGCGCTGGCTGAGCGACTGGCCGAGCAACTGATTAGTTTTTACCCAGTTTTGGCTTGAGGAATCATTGGGCTGGAGAAATCATTGAGTTTTGAATAATCCTGTTCATCAATCCTTCAGTGGCCGAGAAATTTCAGCAGCCCCCAAAGAAAAATACAGAAAAAGTTCAAAAGAAACCCATTGGCATTGATTCGGCTAGATTCTCTCTGCAATTCGCAATTTTGCGGATCGCGATCGGGAATTTTGACCCATTTCAGCATCGTTGGGGCAGATGGGCTTTTTGGTGATGACTTTGAGTTGGGTTGATTCTCGCAGTCGGTGCTTCACAATTCGATCCTCAAGGCTGTGGAAGCTGATGACGGCGAGGCGGCCTTGGGGAGCGAGCCAATTGGGGGCCCGATCGAGCAGGGTTTCCAAAACTGCCAACTCTTGGTTCACCACAATCCGCAGGGCCTGAAAGGTGCGGGTGGCGGGATGGATACGCCCATGGCGATATTTACCGGGCACACAGCGGGCGATCGCGTTGGCCAGCTCGAGGGTGGTTTGGAAAGGCTGCGTTTGCCGCTGTTCCACGATCGCCCGAGCAATCCGCCGAGATAATCGTTCTTCACCATAGGTATAGATCGCGTTGGCCAGGGGCACTTCTTGCCAATGGTTCACCACATCGGCGGCGGATTCCGTGAGCCGATCATCCATGCGCATGTCCAAGGGGCCGTCGTGGCGAAAGCTGAAACCCCGATCGGGCTGGTCAAACTGCATGGAGCTAACGCCCAAGTCTGCCAAAATGCCGTCAAATTGCTGATCGCCGGGGTTGAACTGCGCAAAGTTGCTGCGCACGAAGGTGACGCGATCGCCCCAGGGGGCCAACCGTTCCCGCGCGATCGCCAAGGCGCGATCGTCACAATCGAGGCCCACCACCCGCACCTCTGGATCCGCCGCCAGCAGGGCCGCCGTGTGGCCCCCAGCACCCAGCGTGGCATCCAGGTAGCACCCGCCTGATCGAGGTTGCAAACCCGCAACACATTCGTCTCGGAGCACGGACAAGTGGCCCCAGTCGATCGACTCAGCGGGGAGTACCTCCGCCCCCGATCGGCTCCCATTAATCGATTCATCCAGGCCAGAATCCACAGGGCCAGAATCCACAAGGTCAGACTCCACAGGATCAGACCCCACAGGATCAGACGCAACGGGACTAGGCTCAGGGGCAGAACTTGCGGAACTCATGGCAGCGGCGGTCATAGCAAACATCGACAAAGTGCAACATTGGCGGCCACCGGGCTGAGGCCAAGGGAACCAACGAAGTTCCATTATCCGCCCGGGTGGGAATTCGCCGATCGCGGGTCGATCGCGCCGAGTCAACCGCTGCCGGGCCCAAGTCAAGATTTCCAGACCGATCGACCCTCGGGATCCAAATCAGATCTAGCAAGCCCTTGGTTTCCTCCTCTACAATCAACCCAACCTTTAACGGCGATCCCTACCGTTCCCTTCATCGGATTTGCCGTTAAAGCCATTGTTTAGGAGCAACCATCGTGAGTCCCCAAGCCCTCGCTGATCCCGCCTCGATCGCCCCAGTTGCCTTTTCCACCGAGGCCTTTGACGCAGCCGTCATGAAAACCTACGGCCGCTTTGCGATCGCCCTGGAGCGTGGCGAAGGTAGCCGCGTTTGGGACACCGAGGGCCGCAGCTATTTGGACTTTGTGGCGGGCATTGCCACCTGCACCCTGGGCCATGCCCACCCGGTGATGACCAGCGCCGTGAGCCAGCAGATTCAAAAACTGCACCACGTTTCCAATCTTTACTACATCCCTGAACAAGGGGCGTTGGCGGCCTGGCTGGTGGAACATTCCTGCGCCGATCGGGCGTTTTTCTGTAACTCCGGAGCCGAAGCCAACGAGGGCGCAATCAAACTGGCCCGCAAATATGCCCACACGGTGTTGGGCATCGATGAACCGGTGATCCTCACAGCCCACGCCAGCTTCCACGGGCGCACCCTGGCCACCATCACCGCCACCGGTCAGCCCAAATATCAAAAGAACTTCAGCCCTCTGGTTCCGGGGTTTGAATATATCCCTTACAACGACATTGCAGCCCTGGAAGCGACGATCGCCCGCTTGGAAACCAACGGCCCCCGCGTTGCTGCCATCATGCTGGAAGCACTCCAGGGAGAAGGGGGCGTGCGTCCGGGCGATCGGGCTTATTTCCAACGGGTTCGGGAAATTTGCGACGATCGGGGCATCTTGTTGATTCTTGATGAAGTGCAAGTGGGCGTTGGCCGCACGGGGCAACTGTGGGGCTACGAAAACCTGGGCATTGAGCCGGATATTTTCACTTCCGCCAAGGGTTTGGGCGGCGGCATCCCGATCGGGGCCCTGCTGTGCAAGGCCAAGTGCAATGTGTTTGAACCGGGTGACCACGCCAGCACCTACGGCGGCAATCCCTTTGCCTGTGGGGTGGCGATGGCTGTTTGCCAAACGGTGGGCGCACCGGGCTTTTTGGACAATGTGCGCGATCGGGGCGAGCAATTGCGGGCGGGTCTGAAGGCCCTGGCGGTTCAATATCCCAACTTGATTGCGGAAGTGCGCGGTTGGGGTCTAATCAACGGCCTGGTGCTGAAGGAAGATGCGGGCCTCAGCTCGATCGATCTGGTCAAAACCGCCATGGCCGCCGGTCTGTTGCTGGTGCCGGCCGGGCCGCAGGTGGTGCGATTTGTGCCGCCCCTGATCGTCACTGCCGCCGAAATTGACGAAGCGTTGGCCGCCATCACCCAAGCGATTGCCACCTTGCAAGCAGCCTAGGGCGATCAGGCTGGCTATGCCGAAAGCGCGAATTGCGTCAATTTGATGAGTTGATTTGATTAATCGATTGGATTCAACAGGGCGATCGGGCAACAAGCTTGCTTCGTCCATACCCAATGATCCAAATGATCTAATCTGGCGGGATAGGCATGGCTTATCCCGTTTTTGTTTTTTTGATTGAACGAACCCAGAGCCTGATCAGTAACTCAAGTTGGTGGCTAAGGTGGCTAGAACTGACCGCCAAAATTTGCTACCAAGCCTGTCGCCAAATTTGCCGATGAAATCTGCCAATAAAATTTGCTAACAAGGTGTGGAGGCTCAAGCAACCCCTGACTCAGTGGCCCATCATCCAACAGTCGAAATTCAGCGGTAGCCCCTCGGCCGAGGCCTTTTAGCCGTCGTGATTTGCCTTTGCCAGCAGGCCAGCCCCTCCGCGATCGCATCTTGCAAAAATTCCCATGAAAATCATTAAGAAAATTCTGGCGGGCAGCTTTCTCACCCTGGGCGGCTTCTTTTGGCTGGTCGCTCTTTTGGTTCCGTTGTCGCCCTTGGAACCGGGACAAACCGTTGCCGATCGGGAGCGCGAAAACCAAAGCGCTATTTTGGGATGTGTTGTCTTTGGTGCGCCCTTTGTGGCGGGTGGTGGCTGGCTGCTTTGGGATCTTAAAAAACAACATCAAACACAACAAAAAAATCAAGAGCGCCAACAACAGGAACAGCTACGCCAATGCCTGATGGAATTGTTAGCTGAAGGACAAGGCCAGGTCACCCTATTTGAATTTGCCATGCGATCGGGCTTGGAGGCCGATCGGGCCCGCGCCTATCTCGATCGCATGTCGATTGAATTTGGGGCAGAATATCAAATTGGGCAGCAGGGAGAAACGCGGTACTTTTTCCCGACCAGTCACCATTAATTTCAGAATTAATCTCAGATTTCAGATTCCAGATTTCAGATTCCAGATTTCAGATTCTAGATCTCAAATTATGGTTGGTTATGGGGTGAATTCAAGGCTCCAAAATTAGCCCAATTCCGTTGTGCTTTTTGCTGGTTCTTCAGAGCCTGATTCCTTAGATTAAGCCTTTAGAAGCCTCAGAAATTCAAGATTCCACCCAAAATCAGGTTATGAAACTTCTTGTTCAATCACGTCCTCTTCTGCCAATAGCAATGGGCATTGCCACAATTTTGAGTCTTGCGATCGCCCCGTCTAGTTCAGGGCAATCCCTTGGAGCCAATTGTTTCGGCACGATTCGCGGTAATTCAGCGGTGAATTTGCGATCGGGCCCGGGCACTCAATTCCCGATCGTGGATCGGGTCAATCCGAGCAGTACGGTGATTTTGCTCAACGACGCGAGTGAGCGGTGGGAACCCAATCCCCTGACCCGCACCGATGGCCAGGGCAATCAGTGGCACATGGTCACCAAGTCCCGATCGGGTCAGGGCGAGATCGTGCCGCCTCATCGCCGGGCCTGGATCCGCGAAGACCTGATGAGCATTAGCTGTCCGCCCTAGGGAAGCCAGCGATCGAGCGATTGCACATAGTTAACCACCGTTGCTCCGGCAATTTGTTCGGCGGCTTGGGCAGCGGGGGCACTGGGTTCTTGGCTCGCCGCACCGTTGGATGGAGCTGCGGCGGAATCGGTGGGAACCGAGGGGCGATCGCTCGGCGGCTCCACAAAGGTAACCACAACAATTTTGGGATCGTTGGCGGGGCCCGCAGCCACGGCCCAAGCGCCGATCAGTTGGTCGCTTTGCCGCACCAGGCTGTGGGTGGCCAACCAGCCGATCGCGGCGTTGGGTTGGGGTGGGCGATCGGGAGGCTGGCTCGCCTCGGGGGCGGGGAGGCTGCTGGTGCGCGGTTGCAGGGCCGATCGCAACAATTCCAAGGTGCTGGGCTGCAATCCCAAAAACTCCCGGCTGACCTGGGCCGATCGATCCTTGACCAAATGGGGTTGCACCCGATAACCACCATTCACCGCCACGGCGGCCATCACGGCAATTTGCAGGGGTGAAGCGGCCATTTCGCCCCGGCCCAAGGCCAGATTCACCCCTTCGCCCAAATACCAGCGGGCTTGCACCGATTCCCGTTTCCAAAGGGCTTCCAAGCTGGGGCCCGGATCCTCATCCTCGGCCAGTTCAATGCCCGATCGCTGGCCAAACCCAAACCGACGGGCCCAGGCGATCGTATTGGTGCTATCCAGCCGGAGCGCCACCTGCTCAAAAAATGCATCACTGTCTTGGGTGTCTAACTTGCCCAATGCCTCTCGAAAGTTGAGGGTGACAATGCTCGGCCAGGTGACCTTGGTAAATTCCGCCCAGGGCAACCCACCGGGACGACTGCGGCGATCGATCCGCCACCGTTGATGAAGGGCCATTTGCCCCGACTCCAGCGCCGCCACAGCGGTAATCCACTTGAACAGCGCACCCGGACGAATGACTTTCAGGGCCCGGTTGCCCCCCTGCCCCGGGTTGGGCCATTGGCCGGCCATGGCCAAGACCGCGCCATTGTCTGGATCCAGGGCAACTGCGGCCCCGCTGACTCCGTTAATCAGCCCCTCCAGGGTTTGTTGCAGCGGTAAATCTAGGGTCAGGCGAACCGGCGTGGGTGGTTCCGTGGGCTTGCGGGCCAACACACGCACGGGCAGACCGTTGCGATCGAGTTCCACTTGCTCGCCCCCGGACTGGCCCCGCAGTTGGGCCTCCAGGGCCGCTTCCAAGCCCGATCGCCCAATCAGATCGCCCGATCGGTAATCTTGCAGCGGCTCCAGGCGATCGACCTCCGCCGCGTTCACCTCCCCCACCTTGCCCAAAATGGTCTGGGCGAGCTGTCCATGAGGATAGTCGCGCTCCGCCTCGGGCTGGATTGCCAGGCCGCGCACTTGGGTGGCCAACTCCGCCACCGTGGTCATTTGCGAAGGGGGCAACCCCCGGGCCAAGCGCACCAATACGGGCGATCGCCAACCGGCCTGCTCCAGTCGTGCCAGCAGTTCCGACTCCGGCCGCCCCAACACTCGGGCCAACTCCGGCAAAATGGCCCGCCACTCTTGCGGCGATTGGGCCACGGGCCAAGCCATGGCCGAAATTGAGGGGCGATTATCCACCAACACCCGCCCCGATCGATCCAGCAGGGCAGCCCGGGTTGGCAGGGTTGGCATCAGTCGAATTCGGCTGGCCGCCGCCAATTGTCGATAGCGCTGTCCTTCCACCAGTTGCAGATAGGCCAACCGGCTGCCAATGCCCCCCAACAACACCACGGCCACGATCAAACACCCCAACGGCTGGTAGCGCCGCCCGATCGTCCGTTCCGGCTGCTGATCCAATTTGGGCGAGTTGGGAGGGGGCGATGCGACCATGGAACGATAACAGCCCAGCGCGGGCGCAGCGAAAAGGGCTAATCGGTGAGGGCTAATCGAGGGGATTTAATCAGCTTGCCACAGACTGCTCCCGCAGACCGCCGCCGATGGAGTTCGTCGCAAAACCCGAAATAGTCGGCATAGAATAGGGCAAGATTTGTTCAATTCCCGTTGTCCAGTTCCCGTTGTCCAGTTCCCGTTGTTCAGTTCCCGTTGTTCAGTGACGAAGCTCAAACCTGAGGTTCGATCGCCCATGAACCGCCAGGTTTGAACAACTGCCCTAGAACAACTGCCCTAGAACAACTACCCTGGAACAATTGCCCTGGAACAATTGCCTCGATGGTCTTTCAATCCCCGGCAGCATCACCGGCCATGTCCCAAACCGCAATCCGAGCCAGCCAGGCGATCGAAACCGATACCCAACTGGATGTCGAGTTACGAAAAGTCTTCAAAGTCTATAACGGCGAAACCGCTGTGCGCGGCGTGGATCTCCACATCGGGCGGGGTGAGTTTTTCAGTATTTTGGGTCCCTCCGGTTGCGGCAAAACCACCACCCTGCGCCTCGTGGCTGGCTTTGAGCAACCTTCGGCCGGCGAGGTGCTGGTTAGGGGGCAATCGATGCTGAATGTGCCTCCTTACCAGCGCCCCGTCAACACCGTGTTTCAAAGCTATGCGCTCTTTGGACACATGACCATTTGGGACAATGTGGCCTTTGGTTTGCGGATCAAGCGCTGTGGCAAGGCGGAAACCGAGGAGCGGGTGAATGAGGCCTTGGCCCTGGTGAAGATGGAGAAATTCGCCCGGCGCTATCCCAACCAGCTATCGGGCGGTCAACAACAACGGGTGGCCCTAGCTCGGGCCCTGGTGAACCGACCGGCGGTGTTGCTGTTGGATGAACCCTTGGGCGCGTTGGACTTGAAACTGCGCAAGGAAATGCAGATGGAACTATCCACGCTGCATCGGGAATTGGGGTTGACCTTTGTGATGGTGACCCATGACCAAGAGGAAGCCCTCAGCCTGTCCGATCGGATCGCGGTGATGAATGAAGGGCGCGTGGAACAGGTGGGCAGCCCCAGCGAGATTTATGAGTCGCCGCGCACGCCGTTTGTGGCGGATTTCATTGGGGATACGAATCTGTTTCGAGGCCGGGTGGCGGAGTTCGATCGCACCGGCAGCGCGATCGTGACTGACAGCGGCCTGAAGTTGGTGGCGGCCCCCAGTGGAGATTGGGCGGGCAGCGCGGGTGAGGCGGCGGCCGTGAGCGTGCGCCCCGAAAAAATTCAAGTTAGTCTTTACCCGCCCGACCTGGCGGTGAACTGCTTTGAGGGCTGGTTGCAGAACGTGATGTACCTGGGAACCCATGTGCATTACGTGGTAGAACTGCGATCGGGCGATCGGTTAACGGTCATGCAGGTGAATACCGGCGGCGAATTGCCCGCCCTCAAAACCCCCATTTACGCCTATTGGTCAACGGCCGATGCCCTGGCCATGCCAGCAGCCTAGGGCGAAGGGGGGCTAATCAACCATTCCCCAGGGACTCACTCCCGCAGTCCTGGTTCCCAAAGCATGGCCCAGCCAGCGCTCTACCCAACCTTGCTTTGATCATTCATGGCTTCCGTTGCCCCTTCTCGTCGTGCCCTCTCCCGTCGTGACTTCTTGCGCCGCACTTCGGTGGCGGCCGCTGGCCTGGCCATGACGGGCTGTGGCTGGCGTTTGGCCCAGGTGCGGCCATCGCCGGGCGCAGTCGGGGATCCTTCCAAGCTTTATATCTACACCTGGGCTGGCTACACCGATGAGCTACTGATCGCTCGGTTCCAAAAGGAAACGGGCCTGTCGGTGGTGGTGGATATTTTTGATTCCAATGAGGTGATGTTGGCCAAGCTGCAAGCGGGCGGCGGCAGTCAATACAGCATTATCTATCCCTCCGATTACATGGTGCGGCAGATGCGAGAGCGCAATCTGCTGCGGGAGTTGGATCACGATCGACTGCTGGGGTTGCAGGATTTGTTGGAAACCTACCAAAATCCCAGCTATGACCCCAAAAATGGCCACAGCGTCCCGGCTGCTTGGGGCACAACGGGCTTGATTTACAACCGGCAACGGGTCGATCGCCCGCCAACGGATTGGGAATTTTTGTGGGCTAACCGGGCCCGCCTCCAGCGCCAGGTGACGCTGTTTAATGATCAGCGGGAAACCATGGGCTTGGCCTTGCGCCGGTTGGGCCATTCCTACAACTCCCAGGATCCCGATCAAATTCGCCAGGCCTACGAAGCATTGCGGGAACTGCGACCGGCGATCGCCCAATTCACCACGGATGGTTGGAAAGACCGGATTTTGGCGGGGGACTTAACGATCGCCATGGGCTTTTCCTCTGACGCGATCGAGGCGATCGAGGAAAACGACCAGTTGGGCTATGTGATTCCCGCCAGCGGCTCTTCCCTCTGGACAGACACGATGGCGATCCCGATCAGTGCGCCCAATGTGGAAGCGGCCTATGCTTGGATGAATTTCACGCTACAGCCGGAGGTGGCCGCAGGCATGACCCAACGCCTGAAGTTTGCTACCGCCAGCCGCCGGGCGATCGAACAGTTGCCGCCGGATTTGGTGCAAAATCCCAGCCTGTTCCCGTCTCAATCGGTGCTCGATCGCTGCGAGGGCATTGCTCCCGTGGGCGCGGCCACCTCCCTTTACGATCGCTACTGGACTCAGCTAACCAGCGGCTAGGGCCGAGCAAGCCTTAATGACTGTTAATTGAATGTTAATTGAAGCTGTTCACGCCAACTGCCCAACCCCTTGAACTGTCTTTGCTGATTAGTCCTAACAAGCCCTATGACCCCCGCTAGCCCCGCTAACCCGATCGTTGAGGCTCCCACACCCAAACCCCGCCGTTGGGTTGGCCCCTGGGCGCTGTTGGGGCCGCCGGGACTGTGGCTGTTGCTGCTGTTGGTTTTGCCGGTGCTGGTGATTTTTGAACTCAGCCTGGTTCCCGGCATCAAGCCCGGCGATTTGGTGAACCCCTCAGGGATTGACAACTACCTGACGGTGTTTCAGCCCATCTATCTTCAAGTGATTGGGCGCACCCTGTTCTATGCGATCGGGACAACGGTGGTTTGTTTGCTGCTGGGGTTTCCGGTGGCCTATTGGTTGGCGCTGATGTCGCCCAAGCGGTGGCAAAACCTGCTGTTGGTGGCCTTTACGCTGCCCCTGTGGACTTCTTCGCTGCTGCGTTCCTACGCTTGGATTACGATTTTGCGACCCACGGGCGTGTTGAACTCCCTGTTGGGGTTGGTGGGGCTGCCGGGTCTGGATATTTTGAACCAAACGCCCGCCGTGCTCCTGGGGATGGCCTACAGCTTTTTGCCCTATATGGTGCTGATTCTGTACTCCTCTCTGGAAAAGCTCGATCGCCGATTATTAGAAGCGGCGGCAGATTTGGGGGCCACCCCGATCGAGGCCTTCTGGAAAGTGACCGTTCCCCAAAGCTTGCAGGGCATTGCCGCCGGTTCGCTGCTGGTGCTGATCACCAGTTTGGGCGACTTTGTGAACCCGGAATTGCTCGGTGGGGCCTCCAGCATGACGGCTTCCCGGCTAATCTATAACCAGTTTCTGGGTGCGACCCAAAATTGGGGCTTTGGTTCGGCTTTGAGTATGCTGATGATCCTGGCTGTCAGCTTGGGGATTGCGTTGCTCATTCGCTACGGTGATGGCCGCCCCGCTGCCTAGGGTGTTTGGGGATGCATGATGGTGCAGTGGTTCGTTTGTCTTTGCTTGATTCCCTTTGATTGCTCTTCCCGATCGCCCCATGCTCGATCTCGATCCTGCTTCAACGGATTCCCAGGAGGCCCTCGCAGACGCTATGGCTCGATCGCGTAAGCCTCGCCTGACCTGGCAGGGCGCATTTACCTCGGTCATGTTCTTCCTGATGTACCTGCCGATTCTGGTACTGACGGTCTATAGCTTCAATCAGTCGCCCTACAGCGCCGGTTGGACAGGGTTCACCCTGGAGTGGTATGCCAAGCTGCTGCGGGATGGGCGAATTTTGGGAGCCTTGCAAACCAGTCTTGCGGTGGGTTTGGGGGCTGTTTTGGTGTCGGCGGTGTTGGGAACCACGATGGCCGTTGGCCTGGCCCGCTATCGATTTTGGGGCAAGGGGCTATATCTAGGCATGTCCTATTTGCCCTTGATCGTGCCGGATATTGCGATCGCGGTGGCCACGTTGGTGTTCTTGGCGGCGCTGACGATTCCCCTCAGCTTTTGGACGATCGTGGCGGCTCATATTGTCTTCTGCTTGGCCTATATTGCCCTGGCGGTTTCCACTCGCTTGGCGGATCTCAATCCCTATTTGGAAGAAGCGGCCCAAGATTTGGGCGCAACGCCGGTTCAATCCTTCTTTCAGGTGTTGTTGCCGCAACTGGTGCCGGGAATTATGTCGGGCTGTTTGTTGGCCTTTGTCCTCAGCTTGGACGATTTTTTGATTGCCAGTTTCACGGCCGGTGGCGGTGCAACAACACTCCCGATGGAAATTTTCAGCCGGATTCGCACGGGGGTTAAGCCGGATGTGAATGCCTTGAGTGTGCTGTTGCTGTTGGGTTCCGGGGCGATCGCCTTTGCGGCTGAATGGCTCCGTTTCCAAAGCGAGAAAAAGCCCTCTTAGGGGATGCTTGAAAAGCCAAAACGGCTACCTTGCGGGTCTCACCAACCGACAAAGACAAGGGGCTTAGGCCCCTTGCCCCCCACGATCCGCTAACGGCAGAATCGGGGTTTCAGGCGATTTGACGACAGACCCTAAGTCCCTTGCCCCCAAGACCCCTAGTGCTTTAGCTTTCAGCCGATTTTTCACAATCTCTCGATTCCGGGAGGAGCCACCACCGTCGTCTGGCAACTGAGAAAAGAATGAGATCCATTCAACCGCTGCCGATCGAGGTGGTGAATTTAATTGCGGCGGGGGAGGTGATTGACTCTCCGGCGGCGGTGGTGCGCGAGTTGGTGGACAACGCGATCGATGCGGGAGCCACGCGGTTGGCCCTGTCCCTTTGGCTCGATCGGGGCCAAATTCGGCTCACAGACAACGGCTGCGGCATGAGCCGAGCGGATTTGTTACGGGCGGCCGCTCCCCACAGCACGAGCAAAATTCACGATCGCCCCGATTTGTTCAACATCCGCAGCCTGGGATTTCGGGGAGAAGCATTGCACAGCTTGGCCCAACTGAGCCGCCTGAGCCTCAGCAGCCGGCCGGTTGGCGGGGAGGGTTGGCGAGCAGTTTATGATGCCACAGGCCAGGCTGTGAGCTGTGAAGCGGCCCCGATCGCGCCGGGAACCATTGTCTTGGTAGAGGATTTGTTCGAGGCTTGGCCGTCACGGCGCGATAGTTTGCCGTCTTTGGCTCAACAGTTGCGATCAATCCAGCAGGTGATTCAGCAAGCGGCCCTTTGCCATCCCGCCGTGGCCTGGACGGTTTATCGCAACGATCGGCTCTGGTTTGCCCTGTCGCCGGGCGATTCTGCCCGTCACCTGTTGCCCCAAATCTTGAAACCAGTGAGATCGGCAGATTTGCGGGAAGTGCAGTGGGTGGCCGCCTTGCCCAGCGACCAGGAAGGAGCCGCCCAAATCACCGTCATCTTGGGTCTGCCCGATCGCGTCCATCGGGCCCGCCCTGACTGGGTGCGGATTGCCGTGAACGGGCGAATGGCGGAAGTGCCGGAACTGGAAAACACGATTTTTGCGACCTTGGGGCGCACCCTGCCGCGCGGCCGCCACCCGATCGTCTTGGTGCATCTCCGGTTGCCACCCCAGTGCATTGACTGGAACCGCACCCCCGACAAACACAAGCTTTATCTCCAGCCGATCGACCATTGGCAAGCCCAGGTACAGGCGGCGCTTCAACAGGCCCTTTCCTTTCGCGAGGCGATCGACGAACCCCAAACCAACACCTACGCGATCGGGCGAACGGCCCAGCTCATTCGGGCCGCCGAAGGGCGATCGACCTATCGTGTGCGCACCGCCGCCGATCCCAACGCCTCTCCGGATGATCCCCAAGCCCTGGGGCAGCCCCGATCGCCCGAACCACTTGACGATCCCTTGGGGGGACAACTGCGGGCGATCGCCCAAGTTCACAACACCTACATTGTGGCGGAGCATCCCGGCGGTCTATGGCTGGTGGAGCAGCACATTGCCCATGAGCGGGTCTTGTTTGAATATTTGCGCGATCGTTGGCAAATTTCCGCCCTGAAGCAACCGATCGTCCTGAATGAGCTGAGCGAGGCGGAACGGGAGGGGCTGGTGGGCTTGGGGATTGAAATCGAACCCTTTGGCGATCGCTGCTGGATTGTGCGCAGTGCTCCGGATCCCTTACTCGATCGCCCTGACTTGGCCGCCGCCTTGGGGGAGCTGGCCCACAGCAACAACCTGGAAGCAGCCCAAGTGGCCGTCGCCTGCCGCACCGCCATTCGTAACGGCACGCCCCTGACGCTTGTGGAAATGCAAGATTTGCTCGATCGATGGCAACGCACCCACAATCCTCGCACCTGTCCCCATGGGCGACCGATTTATTTACCCCTCGATGAATCGAGTTTGGCGCGTTTTTTTCGTCGCCATTGGGTCATTGGCAAAAGTCACGGCATTTAGCCCTCAATTACTCCCATTATTTCGGTAGTAATCCTGTAAATCAATCCGCAAATCATTCCCTCAGTTACCCCTCAAAAAGCGATTCAGCACAATTTTTCAGCTCAAGGAGTTTCAAGATCAACGTTAGAATAGAAAAATCTTCCGAAAGCGCCCATTTTAGCAACCCTTAATGATTTTCATTAGTTCCCTAAAACCAGAAGTGTTGAATCTAAACACAAAACTTCATATTCTAGGCAACAAGAGTTTCTGGCAGTAAATCATAGCTCCAATGACTGATTGAGCCATAGCGACCGAGTACAACTTGCAAATATCGCAATTTATCTAGTAGCGTCTGACTATAGAATTGCGGCAATTCTATTAACTGCAAGATGGCATAAGCAATTAAGACCATGTAGATCTGTATTGCTACGCCATTTTGATTTTTCGTAATGAGCTGATCTAATTTTAAATGCATCTTTAAGAACTTCCATAGCAACTCAATCTGCCAGCGCTTTCGATACAGTTCTCCAATCTCT